>JBDSUT010000087.1:0-2062 GCA_039927595.1 Terrimesophilobacter sp. | reverse complement strand
TGCAGGTACCGCTCGTTGACGGCAGAAATCTCCAACTCGCCACGGTCGCTCGGCTTAATCGACTTGGCGATGTCGACCACACCGTTGTCATAAAAGTAGAGCCCAGGGATGGCGTAGCGGCTCTTGGGCTTTGCCGGCTTCTCTTCGATAGAGATGGCTTTGAAGTCGTCATCGAATTCAACGACTCCGTAGGCCTCAGGGTTCGCCACCTGATATGCGAAGATCAGCGCGCCGTCGATATCGCTGTGCTTGCGCAGGCTGGAGCCGAGCCCCGTTCCATAGAAAATGTTGTCACCGAGCACGAGCGCGACGCTGTCGTCGCCGATGAACTTTTCGCCGATGATGAAGGCCTGCGCTAGGCCATCCGGGTTCGGCTGCGCTGCGTAGGTCAGCTCGATGCCCAGAGTGCGGCCGTCGCCCAGCAACCGCTGGAACTGCGCCTGGTCGTCGGGCGTTGTGATGATCAAGATTTCCCGGATGCCGGCGCGCATGAGCGTCGACAGCGGGTAGTAGATCATCGGCTTGTCGTACACGGGCATGAGTTGCTTAGAGATGGCCTTCGTGATCGGCCAGAGCCTCGTGCCGGTTCCACCAGCGAGAATGATGCCCTTCACGCTCGGCCCCCTTCATTGTTGAGCGAGTCGCCACCATTGAGGGTGGCGTAAAACTCTTGGGCCGCGGCCATGGTGGGGAGCAGTCCACTCTCCAGTGCCTGAGCAAGGCTGGGAGCCTCGAGGTCTCTCGGTGAGAGAAGGAGCTCCCCGACGTCCTCCGGAAGCTTCAAACCGATCTGTGCGTCGAGCGGGTTGATTCCGTGCTCGCGATCTGGGCGGTAAATATCGGACACCAAGTAGTTGATGGTGGCTTCGTCGCTGAGTGCGACAAAGGCATGGCCTAAACCTTCTGCGAGATAGACCGCTTTACGGTCCACGGTGTCGAGCATGACAGACTCCCATTCGCCAAAGGTCGGCGAACCCACCCTGAGGTCGATGATATAGTCGATGACGGCCCCGTGCGCGACAGTCACATATTTGGCCTGGCCAAGTGGAAGGTCAGCGAAGTGGATGCCCCGCACCACCCCGCGGCGCGACACTGACGTGTTCGCTTGGCGCAGCGTCAACGGATGCCCCACGGCCTCACCGAGGAGGTCAAACCGGTACCACTCGAGAAAGACACCGCGGTCGTCAGGCCGCTGCACGGGCGTAATCTCAAAGGAATCCGGTATGGAAAGCTCACGAATCTGCACCCCACGAGCCTACCGTTGACGGCTAGCTATCCCGCTGTAGTAGGTCACGGAGAATGTCGTAGCGTGCGCGTCCAAATCGACGATAGGCCCCGGATGCCGCGTGCCACAGAATCGGGAGCAGCCGAAACACGCGAACGGACGACAGTCCACTGCGAAAACGCTCGTGCGCGAGTTTGCGGCGGACGAGTAACACAGTGCTTGGGGAGTCGCGGTGTGCGCCTTCACCGGCAAGGCCCGGAACTCGCTCGTCAAGCACTGTCGCGCGCGCGAGGAGCCTGCGGTTGCGCTCCGTGCGAGGCTCGCGAACGCGACTTACTTTGTCACTCAGAGTCGGTTTTGCGGCGCCAATCTGGTTTGCTTCGTGCTGGCGGTAGTCCGTGAGCGCTGCAGGCAGAAAGTCCACGCGGCCAGTGATCGCGGCGACCATCGCGAGCCACTCGTCGTGCACCCACTCGGTGGGGAACGGCGTCGCCGAATCAAGCAAGTTTCGCCGGAACATCGTGGTGGCTCCGGTCACGACGTTTCTGCGCAGCAGCACATCCAGCGCGCCGCCATGGTGAATTCGCTCGCGTTCCCAGTTGCTGAAACCAATCGCCTCGGTGAGGCTCGCGCCGAGCGGTTTGCCGTCGCCGTCGACGAGCCGCGCATCCGAGTGCAACAGGGTGAGCTCAGGCCGAGAATCGAACTGCGCAACCATGCGCTCAAGACGCTCTGGCATCCACAGGTCATCTTGGTCGCTCAGCGCAATCAGATCGCCGGTGCACGCCAGCGTCGCCTGCTCAAAATTGGCGGTGACGCGCAGTGGCTTCGCGTTGA
>JBDSUT010000086.1:0-6932 GCA_039927595.1 Terrimesophilobacter sp. | reverse complement strand
AACAACTTTCTGCCTCAGTATTCTCGAGCTCAGTTGGCGGATGTCTTCAGGCACGGCCTCGATCAAGCAATGAGCTGGGTGTCTCGGTGGGATGCAGAAGGTTTCGCCCTCAACGTCTCGGTGAATGTGCCGCCCGAGTTACTCAATGATCCAAATAGTGCTGACTGGGTGAAAAAAGTTCTCACCCAGCACAGCGTCGCCGCGAATCGGTTGAGCCTTGAAGTGCTAGAAACCCAAGAAATGGATCTCGCCGCCAGTGACAAGACGGTCAGCGAGCTCGTACGACTCGGGGTAAAAATGCACCTTGACGACTTGAGTTCGGGCTTCAGCACGCTAAAACGCCTTACGGACATCCCTTTCGACGCCATCAAGATCGATCGGCGCATCTTCGATCGGGTGCACACTCGACCCCTTCAGGTACTGACACTGCTGGCCTCCATCACCAAACTCGGTGCCGACTCTGGCTACGAAACGGTGGTAGAAGGCATCGAGACTCTTGAGCGGCTCGAGGTGAGCTCGGTGCTGGGTGCGCAGTATGGCCAGGGGTTCCTCTTTGCACGCCCTATGCCGCCTGAGGAAATAGTCCCTTGGCTCGAAAAATTCTCGATGCCGGAGAGCGACGGGCTCCTCACTACCGCGCTGGGCGCGCTCGCCTTCCAATGGACGCACCTTGGCGGAGAGCGGCCCGGTCACCCCGTGGGTGAAAAATGTCCATTGACGGCATACTTGGCGCAGTCGGCTGCTTCTGCGGAGGTCATCTCAGCTCACGATGTCCTCCACGAGGTGCCACCCGCTGACCACGACTCTCGTGCGGCCGCTAATGCAATTCTGCTAGCGAGCTTGGTCGAATTGGTTCAGCACACAGACTCCACTGAGGCAACGAACTGACATCGCACATCCATTGTGCAAAGATTTGACGTGAGGCAGCCCAACGCGGTCGATCGGTCTCCTCACCCAGCAAACTCGCTTACCATGGTCTGCACAGGGCTAAGGAGGTTCGCGTGCCGGCTGGCAAATCCGCTCGACCGTCCTCGAAGTCGGACGATGGGATCATCGGCAGCGTGATCGGTGGTCGTTACCGTGTCACCAGCCTCATCGGTCGCGGGGGAATGGCGTCGGTGTATCGAGCCGCCGACCAGTCGCTGCCGCGTGAAGTTGCACTCAAGATCATGCTGCCGGGGATGGCGGTTCCCGACGAAATACACCGCCAGCGCAACGAGATCGACAACCTCGCCGCGCTCAACCACCATGCACTGGTCACTCTCTTCGATGCCGGTTCCGAAAAGACACCGACCGGCGATCGCGTGTTTCTCGTCATGGAGTTCGTTGACGGACCGAACCTGCGCCAGGTAATGACTGAGCCGCTCCCGCCGGGAATGGTCGCTCATCTTGGTGCCGATATCGCCGAAGCATTGCATTACATGCACGGTCGCGGAATCGTGCACAGAGACGTCAAGCCTGCCAACATCCTGCTTGCTCATTCAGAGCTTCCCGGCCGACAATTCCACGCGAAACTTGCCGACTTCGGCATATCCCGGTTGGTAGACGGCACCGCACTGACCTCAACAGGCGTCATCATCGGAAGTGCGACCTACCTCAGCCCGGAGCAGGCGAGGGGCGGCGAGGTGGCGGGGGCATCGGATGTTTACTCGCTCGGCCTCGTGCTATTGGAAGCATTGACCGGCGAAAAAGCTTTCCCCGGCAATGCCATCGAGACGATCAGCGTGCGAATAAACCGTGCGCCGACCGTTCCCAACACCCTGGGCGAGGGCTGGCCCGAACTTTTGACGACTATGACAGCGCTCGATGCTGCACATCGCCCGCCACCCATGGATGTCGCCGTCGCACTGCGAGGGCTTGCCATTACGTTCGAAAATGCGGAGGCGAATAGCGTTGCCCCAATCGACCTGGTTGGCGTGCATGGAGATGACGACGACGATAATTCGCTAGAGGCAACCAAGGTGTATACCACAGCGGTGACGGGCGCAACCGAAGTGATGTATCGGCCAGAACCTAGTGCCGTCACCCCGCCGCGCGCGCGCAGAGTCATCAGCAAGAAGTTCGTCGGCTTCGCCATCGCTGCAGTTCTGGTCCTCGCTGCGATGATTGGGGTGGTTGCATTGTGGAACTCGCAGCCGCTAGAGGCCGCGCCTGCACCCGCGGCACCTGCACCCGTAGACCCCGCGCCAGCATTGGCCTATCCGGAGGTTTCCGGCACGCTCGGAATACACCTCAAACAGCTTCAGGAGAGCGTGACGCCATGAGCAGATGGGGACAGTGGCCTACACGGATCACCGCTACCGTAAGTGCGGTGGCGCTGGTCACCGCGATGCTCAGTGGGTGTGCGCCGACTTCGAGCGGAATAGACTCGGCAGCGGCCTCACGATTGCAGGCATTCGTCTTAGTGGTCACGCAGGCAGCCGCTGACGACGACACCTCCGCGGCCATTGCCGCGCTCGACGCGCTTGAGATGCAGCTGAAGCAAGAAACAGCATCCGGCGCGATAAACGCGGATCGGAGCGCCCGAATTCAGGCGTCGATCGACCTCGTCCGCGCCGACCTCACCGGCACGACTCCCACACCCTCGCCAACGCCCACAGAGAAAGGCAACAAGGGCAACGGCGAAGGTGGCAAAGGCAAGTAACGGCGGCGGGACTCCTTTCGTCGTCGAGCGCTTCGGCTCCTTGCCTGCTAAAAGCTTCTCGTTTCCCTTGCAACAGCGCCGAGCCATCGCAGTCTCGACAGTTCAGGATGGCATTTCCGGATGCTGAACGGCGTGCCACAGGTCAAAGCCCCGCGCTGAATCAACGCCACGCACGAATGGCGACCAACATCTGGGTCCCAAATATGGCAGCAAGATGCTGTCGAAAAGCACCATCGCGGTCGGTGACCGGCACTAGTCAACAACAGGTTCTTGGCAAAGGCAGAAAAATCTCTCGCCGTGAGCAAAACTGGAGTAATGAAAGTCGAACTACTTCACATAGATGAGTGCCCCAACTGGAAACAGGCAGGCGAGCGCCTACGAGCCGCTCTCGACAAAGTCGGGCGAACCGGCGACATCATCGACAACGTGCTCCTACGAACCCCCGAAGAGGCCGCCCAATACCCGTTCGCCGGGTCACCCACCATTCTGCTCGACGGCGAAGACCCCTTCCCCAATGGAGGCCCGATCAGCCAACTCGCCTGCCGCGTCTACCGCACCGAAACAGGTCTGGCAGGATCACCGACCACCGAACAACTCACCGTGGCGCTCCAAGAACGTGCCTGAACGAGCGACCCACTACCAGAAAGTCAAAAACGGCGGGCCAACCCGCCGAGCCATGCCGGGGCCGCAACCCCAACCCCGAAGGGAAGAGGCCGGCGGGTCGACCCCGACACGGGTTCCCTGCTCCCTGAGAGAAGCAAGTTGTGTAGTTCACCAGAGGCCTCCGACATTCGAAAAGAAAAATATGTCCTGTAACCCGCATTGGGGACAGATCGATTGTGTGAAAATGCCGTCGGTCTTTTCCTCCAGAACCTCCGACGGATAGTCTGGCGAGACCCGCATGCAACGAGAGCACCGACAAAGTCGTCTGTACAGTGCATCGGCAATGCTGACATGAGCGAAGAGGAGAAGCTGTGCCCAGCAACTTCGACTTCCTTGCAAACGGATGGCCGCATGTGGCGGAAGAGGCACGGCGCGCTGAGCACTACACCTTTGGTGATCCGCGATCCTCCATCTTCTACGCCCGCCGCGCGCTCGAACTTGCCGTCCATTGGCTGTACGACGCCGATGCAACGCTGCGAGTGCCCTACAAGGACGACCTTGCAAGCCGCCTTCACGAGCCAACGTTCAAACATCTTGTTGGGCCAGGCATCCTCGCCAAAATGAAGGTGATTCGTCTCCAAGGCAACACGGCAGTGCACCGCACCACGCCGCTGAAACCCACAGATAGTCTTCCCATCGTTCGCGAGCTCTTTCACGTGCTTTTCTGGCTCTCCACCCACTACGCGCTGGATCCGGCCGAACGTCCGACCCCTGGGTTACCGTTCGACGCTGCATCCATTCCGACGCCGCAATCGGGAGTCGTGGCTAAAAGCCTTGCACACGTGCAGAAGCTCGCTGCAGACGTAGCCGCCAAAGATGATGCGCTTACCAAGGAGCAAGAGCACAACGCAGTGCTCGAAGCGGAGTTGATTGCCCTGCGTGCAGAGGTGGCCGCAGCGAAAGCCGCGAATGCGACCATCCCCGACACGCACGACTACCGCGAGGAAGAAACTCGCGACCTGTTTATCGATGTTCTGCTCGGTGAAGCCGGCTGGGCTCTCGACAGCGCGCGCGACCGCGAGTTCCCGGTCACCGGCATGCCCAACAACTCAGAGGGCGGCAAAGGTTTCGTCGACTACGTGCTGTGGGGCGAAAACGGATTGCCGCTCGCCGTGGTGGAAGCCAAACGCACAACAAAAGATGCGAACGTTGGCCAGCAGCAGGCCAAGTTGTATGCGGATGCCCTAGAGAAGCAGTCCGGTCAGCGACCGGTGATCTTCTACACCAACGGGTACGATCACTGGATCTGGGATGACCTCATGTACCCGCCGCGGCAGGTTCAAGGTTTCTACACGCAAGACCAGCTTGAACTGCTCATCCAACGTCGCACGAGCCGCAAACCACTCGCGTCACTCCCCGTCTCCACAGAAATTATCGACCGCACCTACCAACAACGAGCTGTACGTAAAGTTGCTGAAGCCCTCGAACACAAGGAACGCCGCGCACTCCTCGTGATGGCGACCGGGAGCGGTAAAACGCGCACGGTGATCGCCCTGGCTGACCTGCTGATTCGGGCGAACTGGGCGAAGCGCATCCTGTTCCTCGGCGATCGGATCGCGCTCGTGAATCAGGCGACAAATGCGTTCAAGGCACTCTTGCCTGATGCCGCCCCCGTGAACCTCATCACCGACAAGGATTCGGAGGGTCGCGTCTACCTCTCCACATACCCGACCATGATGGGGCTCATCGATCAGGGGCTCGCCGGTGGTGGAAGTGACGCACTTCGCCGGTATGGCCCCGGCTACTTTGACCTGATCATCATCGATGAGGCACACCGATCGGTGTACCAAAAGTACGGTGCCATCTTCGAATACTTCGATTCGCTGCTTGTCGGCCTCACCGCGACACCCAAAAACGAGATTGACCACAACACCTACGGACTTTTCGACCTCGAAGACGGTGTACCCACCGACTCTTACGACCTCACTGAGGCGATCGCCGAAGGCTACCTCGTACCCCCAGTGGGTCGCACCGTTGCCACCCAGTTCGTGCGTGAAGGAATCAAGTATGCAGACCTGAGCCCGCACGAGAAAGAGGAGTGGGATCTTCTCGACTGGGCCGATGATGTCGTGCCGGAGGAAGTGGGCGCTTCGGCGATGAACTCCTGGCTCTTCAACGAAGATACCGTCGACAAAGTGCTCGAAGTGCTCATGACGGATGGCCGCAAAGTTGCGGGAGGTGACGTGCTGGCAAAAACCGTTATCTTCGCGAAGAACATCAAGCATGCCGAGTTCATCGAACGTCGTTTCAACGCCAACTATCCGGCCGACGCAGGTCACTTTGCGCGAGTGATCGTGAGCGGGCTACCATACGTGCAGAGCCTCATCGACGACTTTTCGAATTCGGCAAAGTTCCCTCAGCTCGCGATCTCCGTCGACATGTTGGATACCGGCATCGACATCCCAGACATCGTGAACCTGGTGTTCTTCAAACCGGTGCACTCGAAGACGAAGTACTGGCAGATGGTGGGTCGTGGCACGCGCCTGCGGCCCAACCTTTATGGCCCTGGTGATGACAAAAAGGACTTCGTTATTTTCGACGTGTGCCAGAACATCGAATACTTTAACGAGGACTACCCGGAAGCCCAATCCTCGGGGGGAGAGCCACTGGGTTCCCGGTTGTTCGCCGCGAGACTTGCCCTTCTGGCCGGAATCGACTCCGCAGAGGGCGAGGCGGGGGATGGCCAGGGGGAAGCTTTTGTGGAGCACACACTGGCCACACTGCGTGGCGAAATTGCTTCCGGATTGCACGCCCAGGTCAGGGGGATGAGTCTCGACAACTTCTTAGTGCGGCCGCACCGCAAGGCGGTTGAACATTTCGCAGACGTAAGGCGTTGGCAGCATCCGAGCGGTGCCGAGGTGGAGCTCGCCAGCACTTTGCGTCGCCTGCCGTCGGCTACTGATGCACTCGATATCGATGAGCAGGCGAAGCGATTCGACCTGTTCGCGCTGCGTGCCCAACTCGGTGTGCTCGTCGGCGACCCGGGTTTTGCAGCAGCGAAGTCGCGCATCCAGGCCATCGCGAACGCACTCGCCGAACAGAGGGGCATTCCTGCGATAAAGAATGAACTGACTCTCATCGCCGCGGTGGCTTCGGATGAGTGGTGGGACGACGTGACTGTTCCCATGGTGGAGATGGCACGCAAGCACCTGCGGGGCCTCGTTAGCTTGATCGACCCATCGGTGAAGGCGATCGTGTACACGGACTTTATGGACTCGGCCGCCACCGAGGAGGTTGAGATCAAGCATTTCGCGGTCGGGGTGGATCGACAGCGGTTTAGAGAGAAAGCGTTCGCTTTTCTTATCGAGCATCAGGATGATGTCGTGCTGTTCAAACTGCGGCACGGTCGCCAGCTCACTCCGCTCGATCTTGCTGAGTTGGAGCGCATCATGTTGGCGAGCGGCGAGTTCAAGAAGACGGAACTGTCCTCTGCTGCGGAGGAGTCGAACGGGCTCGGCTTGTTCGTACGCTCCCTCGTCGGAATGGACCACGCTGCGGCGGTTGCAGCGCTGGCTGACTTCACCGGCGCAACCATTTTCACGGGCAACCAGCTCACTTTCGTGAACCTCATCGTCGAACAGCTCACTCGTACAGGATCCGTAGACCCCGGCTTGCTCTATGAGGC
>JBDSUT010000085.1:0-3424 GCA_039927595.1 Terrimesophilobacter sp. | reverse complement strand
TCGTATTGCGTTCAAACGTTCGCATCCCGTACAGTTTACTACTGTGGCTTGCGATCGTGATGGCGTTGCGCGCATCGTGATCACGACCGCATCGTTACTGCCGATTTAGCGAGGCTCGCTCCGCACAACGCGTCACAGCACTCACTAGCCGAAGATGCACTTGTAGGGGAAATGGACGAAACGCCAAGAGCACGTGAACAAAGTGCCGTTCCAACCGGATTTGAATCGCAGCGATTCCTCGTAACGGGCGGGGCACGCGGCTTAGGTGCAGCAATTGTTGGCCGACTCACGGACGCCGGTGCGTCGGGTCTCATCCTCGATATTTCGCTGGGCGCTGCCCAGTCATACCCCTGGCCAGCTATCTCTGTGGACGTCACAGATGAAGCAGCGGTGCGCGAGGCCATACTGTCCGATATCGCGATACACGGTCCCTTCAACGGCCTCATCGCTGCCGCCGGAATTGTGCCCAGTTGGCACAGCCCGATCGATGTTGACATCGAGATACTCAATCGGACTCTGGCTGTCAATCTCACAGGTTTCGTTACGACAATGAAATACGTTGCGCCCACAATGCCGCGCGGGTCAAGCATTGTCGCAATCGGTTCCCTCAACTCCTGGCGCGGCGACCCACATCTTCTCGCATACGCCGCCAGCAAGCATGCCGTGCTGGGGACGGTTCGCTCCGCTGCGATGTCGCTGGGGGCCCAAGGGATCAGAGTCAACGCCGTTGCACCCGGGCCGATAGCAACAGAAGCACTCCTGAACCGTATTGATTCGAGGAGCGAACTCACAGGCATGAGCAGGGCCGAGGCGCTGCGCGCGTCTGAGCAGATGACCGCTCTGGGCGCGCTCGCTACACCGCAGGACGTCACCGACGCTGTAATGTTCCTTTCTAGCTCCAGCTCCGCAGCCATTACTGGACAGATTCTTGCCGTCGACGGCGGGCTGCTCTAAATGGTTGACTTCAACGGAGCGCGCACTACAACGGCCGCGCAGTGGCCGAAATCGATGGATGCATTGCCCAAGGCGTCCTCGCCGTGACCCTCGAGAACTTGCCAATCGTAATCGTCGGTCTTGCCATAGGACACTCGTTCTCCGCCTACGTGCACTGAACCTCGCGAATTCAATCAACTAGGAGGAATGCTCGTGACACTTGGCCTAAATCTCGACAACCGCAGCGCGCTCATTACTGGCGTATCTGGCGCGATCGGTTCCCACCTTGCGTCCACCTTTATAGAGCGCGGAGCGCATGTGGCGGGAACATACCGCACCCGCGCAGCTGAAGCGGCAGACGCGCTTGCTTCCGCAGGGTCAGGCCAATCGACACTCCTGTGGGCAGACGTCAATTCTCCAGCGTCCGCACGAGAACTGTGGCGTCGGGCGGAAGACTGGCGTGCGATGGACACTCTGATCGTGAACGCCGCCGCGATGACCAATACTCCACTGACCGGCGACGACAACGATGCATGGGATGACGGATGGCAACACTCGCTCCAAGTCAACGTAATAGGCGCAGCGACACTCATGCGAGAGGCGGCTCTATCATTTGCCGAACGAGGGTTCGGCACGATCATTGCTATCTCGAGTTGGGCTGCTGAACAGGGCTCACGCATACCAGATATCAGCTCATATGCGGCCTCGAAAGCCGCCCTTCGCAATTTTGCTCAAACACTCGCACGCGCATACGCGCGACAAGGCGTGCGCGTCTATGCCATAGCACCGGGGGTCGTTGACGGCGGGATGGGCACATCCGGCTACGATCCGGATGAAATCCAAGAGACCGCGAACGGTCTCGCCATGGGGCAACTTGTCGACCCCAAGGAGGTCGCTGAAATTGCCGCATTTCTTGCGACCGATCGATGCCCGAGCATGACAGGTTCGACCATCGACCTCAACGGTGCGTCGTATATTCGCTAGCTGTTCACCACTCCACCACCAACTTCTGAGATCGGCCGTAAGTACATGAAACCCCAATCGATTCCTGACGGAAAAGAACCGGATCTCGGAATCCAGTCTGTCGGCGTGGTCGGAGCAGGCAGCATCGGAATCGCGTGGACCATAGTTTTTGCGACCGCGGGTCTGCAGGTCCGACTGTTCGAGCTCGACCACAATCGACGAGAGTCGGCACTGGTTGGAGTCGAGTCCATACTGTGTGAAATGTACGAGGCAGAGCTCCTTCTCGAGCCCGTCCAAGAGGTTATGACGCGTGTGAGTATTTGGGAGACACTCGCTGAAACCGTTGACGGTGTGGGGTATGTACTGGAATGTGTCGTCGAGAATCTGGACGTGAAGCGTGAGCTCTTTAGCCAATTAGATCAGCTGACCCCAGAGGAGGTAGTGCTCGCGAGTTCGACCTCTGCAATTCCTGTATCAAAGTTCGCCAGTGACTTGAAAGGCCGAGACCGATGCCTTGTTGTTCACCCGGCGAACCCTCCGTATTTCCTTCGGGTAGCCGAGGTTGTTCCCGCTGAATTTACCTCGCGAGCAGCAGTAGCCCAGACTATTTCGCTCCTGACCAGGGCGAAGATCTCTCCCGTCGTGTTGAACCAGGAAATTGAAGGCTTTGCATTCAACCGCTTACAAGGTGCCCTGTTGCGTGAGGCATATTGCCTTGTACGGGACGGTGTTATCTCTCCCGTCGACCTCGACACTCTTGTGCGAAAAGGACTCGGACTCCGTTGGTCAGTCATCGGACCCTTCACCACGAGTGAGCTCAACACGCGCGGAGGTCTCCGCCAACACTCGGAGCTTCTTGGCCCGGTATATGCACGCTTCGGTCTCGATCGCGGAAACGAGAACCCTTGGACGTCAGACACGATCGAAAGAGTCGCCGACGACATCCGGCAGCACCTTCCCCATGTCAAGTGGGAGGAGAACGTGCGCGAGCGGGATCACGCGATGATTCAACTTTCTTCTCTACTCAAAGGTTTTGAGAATCCCTTTGGAGCACTCGAGTCTGAATAGCCGCAGTGCCAAGCCTCGCCAAGAGGCTTCGCTCTTAGCCGCAGTCTGCCTCGTGGTGGTCAACATGCGAATGACGATCACTGTCGTCGGACCCGTTCTCGAAGAGATCGCCGAATCAGAGGAAATAGAGATTGAGGCACCGGCTGCCCTCGGCTCAGTGCCGCTCTTGACCTCATGATGAGCATGTCGAAGCCCACGCAGTTTTTCGCCGACGGTGCGCGGGAAGTGAGAAGTCTGAAATTGAGAGTACGATATTCGCAAGATGAAATTAATTTCGCTATACGAAACCGTAACGTCGCGCAAGATTGCCGCCTCAGGGCGCGACCAAGGGGGTTCGGATGATTGACAAGACCGTACCGTCAGTTGAAGAGGCAGTTGCCGGCATCTCGGACGGTGCCGTAATAATGATCGGCGGCTTCGGCCGCGCGGGCCAGCCCGTTGAGCTGATCGAAGCGCTCAT
>JBDSUT010000084.1:0-6738 GCA_039927595.1 Terrimesophilobacter sp. | reverse complement strand
GCAGAACACAACATCGACCTGCTGACCGGCACCAAGGTTCACGGTGTGAATGCGGCCGCCAAAGAGGTCACCATTGCGGGAGGCAAACCACTGCACTACGACAAGTTGCTGCTAGCCACCGGCTCGTCGCCGCGCATCCTCACCATGGACGGCGCAGAACTAAGCGGGGTGCACTACCTTCGCACCCTGGATGACTCCACAGCGCTGAACCAAGAACTGGCAGGTGGCGGGCGCAAACTGGTACTCATCGGGTCCGGCTGGATCGGAATGGAGGTGGGCGCGACCGCTCGCACGCTCGGAAACGACGTGACCATCCTTGAGCAGGTGCCGATTCCCCTCGCCGGCGCCATCGGTGACGAACTCGGAACGATGTTCCACGACCTCCACAAGGAACACGGCGTTGACATGCGGATGTCCGTAGTCGTCGACCACATCGTCGGTGCTGACGGCAAAGTCTCGGGTGTGCAACTGAAGACGGGTGAAGTGATCCCGGCAGACCTCGTGCTCATCGGAATCGGTGCTGTGCCGAACGTGGCTCTCGCCGACGACGCCGGAATTGTCACGGAGAACGGCATCGCCGTCGACCAGGCCATGAGATCCAGCGACCCCGATATTTATGCGGCAGGCGACGTGGCCAACGCATTCCACCCCCTCGCGGACATGCGACTGCGCAGCGAACACTGGGCAAACGCGCTCAACGAGGGCCCGGCCGCTGCCCGTGGAATGCTCGGTCAGAAAGAGAGTTTCGAAGACATCCCCTACTTCTACACCGATCAGTACGACGTGGGAATGGAATACTCCGGCTATGGCCCCATGACTCGGGGCGCGAAAGTCGTGTACCGCGGCGATAAGGACAAGCGCGAGTTCATCGCGTTCTGGCTCAAGGACGGTCGCGTTGTCGCGGGAATGAACGTGAACGTGTGGGATGTTAATGATCAAGTGCAGCGCATCATCCGTGCTGGCACGGTGGTAGATGAAGCTCGACTCACCGACGAGAGCGTGCCACTGGACGAGATCTAATGGGAGAAAGGCGTGAGGTGCAAAGACTGATTGGCGCTCGCACATTCGACTTTGACCGTGAGGTCGCGGTCATGGCGGTCATCAACCGCACGCCAGATTCCTTCTTCGACAAGGGGGCGACCTACGCGCTCGACGAGGCTGTTGAGGCAGCTCTGCGTGCCGCGAAAGCCGGTGCTGACTGGGTTGACATCGGCGGGGTTCCGTTCGGCCGTGGACCGGTCGTGACACTAGACGAGGAACTCGAACGAGTTGTACCCGTTGTTGCCGCGATTTCAGCCAACTCGGATGTCGTGATTTCTGTCGACACGTTCAGTGCGGCCGTGGCGAGCGCAGCGATTGGGGCCGGAGCGTCGGTTATCAACGACACGAGCGGTCTCTTCGACCCGGAGATGGCAGCCGCAGTCGCAGCTACCAACGCGACCCTCGTGCTCACCCACAGCATGTCGCCTCCCCGAGCAGAGCCGCCTAAGCCCGAATACGACGACGTCGTGGTTGAGGTGATCGACTTTCTTCGTGACCGCATTGCGCGAGCGAAGGCTGCCGGGATTGCGGAGGAGCGCATCATCGTCGACCCCGGCCACGACCTCAACAAGAACACGTTCCACTCACTCGAGATCACCCGTCGCCTGCACGAAGTGGTGGCTCTCGGGTACCCGACTCTCGCCGCGGTTTCAAACAAAGACTTCGTCGGCGAGATGACAGACCGCACGCAGGGGGAGCGGCTGGAAGGCTCGATCGCCGCCGCAGTGTTCTGCGTTATGGAGGGTGCCCGCATCATCCGGATGCACGATGTGCCCGCGACCGTCGCCGCCGTGCGCATGGTAGAAGGAATTCTTGGCTGGCGTGCGCCGGCCTGGACCGTACACAACATGGGGTGAACTGGGTGACCGACACTGCAGCGATCGACAGACTCTGGCCCGAGGCCGCCAGTGCGCTGACCGATGACGATATTCTTCAGAGCCTGCAGTCGACGACACCCGTGCTGCGCGTCAACTTTGTTTCCAGCGTCGACGGGGCGGTCACGCACGATGGCCGCTCTGGGGGTTTGTCTGATGAGGCGGACAAACGCTACTTCGAGCTCTTGCGTCGTGTGTGCGACGTCGTGCTCGTCGGGGCGGGAACGGTGCGAGATGAGGGTTACGGTGCCCTGCGCGTCAGCGAGGAGTCTGCTCGCTGGCGGGTGGCAAACGGGATGACGGAGCATCCGGTGTTCGCCATTGTGAGCGGCTCCCTCAACCTCGACCCGGCCTCGGCCATCTTCACGGATGCCCCGGTGCGACCGATCGTGTTCACCACGACGCGCGGCGCCGACCGGGCCGCTTTGTTCGCGGACGTAGCGGACGTCGTGGTCACCAGCACTGATGTGGTTTCGGGTGCTCGGGAGGTTGACATCACAGCTCTGGCGGAGCAGACCGCGGAGGTGCACGGCCCAACAATTGTCGCCACTCTGCACGAGCGACATCTGCTGAGTGTTTTGTGCGAGGGCGGGCCACACCTGTTCGGTTCGCTACTTTCCGATGGCGTCGTGGACGAGTTGTTCCTTACCGTGAATCCGAGCCTCGAGGCGGGGGAGGCGACTCGCATCTCTGCTGGCGAACTCGCGGAACCTGCGCACCTCGCGCTTGCAAGCGTGCTCGCCTCTGGCTCAACATTGCTGCTGAGGTATCGCGTCGGCTGAGCCGGTACGCCTTCTACGCTGCCCCGAGGTTGTCGGCATCGAGGATCGTGTAGCTGTAACCCTGTTCGGCGAGAAACCGCTGACGGTTCTGGGCGAAGTCTTGATCGACGGTGTCGCGAGCAACGAGCGTGTAGAAATTCGCGGGAAGTCCGGATTCCTTGGGGCGCAGCAGCCGACCGAGCCGTTGGGCTTCTTCTTGGCGTGAGCCGAAGGATCCAGAAACCTGGATGGCGACGGTTGCTTCGGGTAGGTCCACGGAGAAGTTCGCGACCTTGGAGACGACGAGCACCTTTGTGGTGCCGTCACGAAACTCCTGGTACAGGCGCTCACGCTCGTCGATGGCGGTCGCACCGGTCAATTTTGGCGCACCGAGGGCATCCGCAAGCTGGTCGATCTGGTCGAGGTACTGCCCGATGACGAGGATGCGTTCGCCCGCGTGCTGCTGCACTAGTTGGCGCACAACCCGAAGCTTCGCGGGAGCAGTGGCCGCGAGCCGGTAGCGTTCGTCGTCGGCGCTGGCGGCGTATTCGAGTCGCTCGTGCGGGGGCAGATCGATGCGCACTTCGTAGCAGGATGCCGGAGAAATGAACCCTTGCGCCTCAATTTCTTTCCAGGGGGCATCGAACCGCTTCGGCCCGATGAGGCTGAATACGTCTCCTTCGCGGCCGTCCTCACGCACGAGCGTCGCGGTGAGTCCAAGGCGACGGCGGGCCTGCAACTCGGCGGTGAGCTTGAATACGGGAGCAGGCAGGAGGTGTACTTCGTCGTAGATGACGAGGCCCCAGTCCATGGCGTCGAGCAGCGAAAGGTGCGCGTACTCGCCTTTTCGTTTGGCAGTGAGAATTTGGTAGGTCGCAATCGTGACGGGCTTCACCTCTTTGACCTGCCCAGAGTATTCGCCGATTTCCTCTTCGGTGAGCGAGGTGCGCCGCAGCAGTTCACTGCGCCACTGCCGAGCAGAGACCGTGTTGGTGACGAGAACGAGGGTGGTGGTCTTCGCTTGCGCCATCGCACCAGCACCGACGAGCGTCTTGCCTGCTCCGCACGGAAGCACGACGACACCGGAACCGCCGGTGAAGAAGCTGTCGATGGCGTGCTTTTGATAGGGCCGCAAATGCCACTCGGTGGTGTCGAGTTCGATCGAATGCGGAGTGCCCGGTGTGTATCCGGCGAGATCTTCAGCCGGCCATCCGAGTTTCACGAGCTCCTGCTTGAGCTGGCCTCTGGCCCACGCCTGTACTCCAAACCTGTCGGGCGCGAGGGCTCCGGTGAGTAGAGGGGCAACGCGCTTGGCGTGCGCGATCTCGGCGAGCACTGCGGCATCCGTCGAGCGCAGCTCTAGGTCACCGGCCTCTGTTCTTTCGATGACGAGGCGCCCGTACCGCGCCACCGTTTCACGAATGTCGATGACCACGGATTGTGGCACCGGAAACTTGGAGTAGGTTTAGAGGGTCGCGAGCATGTCGTCGGCGTTGTGCCCGGCGGCGCGCGCGTTCCACAGGCCTAGCCTGGTGATGCGGTAGGTGTGCATGTGTTCCGGTGCGCGCTCGAGTTCGGCAAAGATGGCGAGGTCGTGGCGGGCATCGTTCGCCTGGGGGTGCGCGACTTCGAGCAGCACGGTGCGGTCGCTTTGCACGATGAGGGGGCCGTCAGACATAACGTTCAATTCTATGGCCGATTGTATTGGGGCGGTGGGACTGCCCGCTAGGTCGTACTCACCGCGACGATGCTCGATAGCGGCAGTGTGCGTTCGATCTCAGAGAGGGGGTCTCGCGCTCGAAGGCGCCCACCGTAGATGGCTGCTGGCTCGAGCCGGTAGTCCACGATGTTGCCGTTCGGCATTGTGACGCTCACGGTCACGGTTGACTTGGAGCGGATCGCGGCATCCAGTTGGCGTGCCAGCCAGGCTTCGTCGGAACTGTCGGGGGAGTGTTCGTCGGCCTCGCGCAGTCGAGCGACGAGTTGTTGCAGTGCGTCGCGGGTGCGTGGGGTTCCGTGGGTGCCGTCGGCCAGCAGGGTGTCCGATGTTTGCCGTGGTGCTGAAAGGTTCCACTGACCACGTGTCTGTGGCGTTGTTTTTGCCGTCAGAATCCGCCCATGGCTGTCTTCCATCGCCACCGGATACTTCGCTTCGAGGAGCGCCGCATACAGTTCGCGGTGCGGCCACGGGCTCACCAGATTCTCGCTGTCACGTGGCTGCAGTCGCAGCGCTGCGAGGTTGCGGTCGATGTGCACGGTGCGCAGAAGCACATCGTCATCGGAGCGCACGTAGGAGATCGCTGCCGGGGTTCCGGTGGCGAGACTGCCAACGCGCAGGAGCCCGTGTCTGTTCGCTGTTTCGGTCACGAGGTACTCGAGGGGTTGCGGGATGCCGCTGAGAGTAATGCCGTCAAGAAAACCGAGGATGGATGCTGCCGTTTCGCTGCTCCTGATTGCCCGATTGATGCTCGCCTTCGAGAATCGGTAGCGGGAGGCAATCGAGTGCCCGTCTACGTCGGCCATGGTGCGCAATCGGGTATCAATTTGCGGTTGTAGTGGTCCAGTGGCGATGGCGGTGAGGTCGTGCTGCAAATACAGCCGGTCGACAGGTGTCGGTAGCGATTCGGTGATCAGAGCAGTGGCCGCGATGATGTTGCCAGAGAGGAGCTGGCTGCCGAGCGCACTCACGGTCGCCTGGGCGGTGATCCCGAGCACCTCGGCCTCACGTAACCGCGCGGTCGTGTGAGCGGGAAGCCAGTCACGCCCTCCGGGGTAGTTCCAGGCAAGCCAGTCGTGAATGTCGGATGCGCTGATGCCCGGTCGTTGGCCGAGGGGCGCGCGAACTTCGCTCCAGTGCGCTGCGGCCCAGGCCTCCGCAACTGCCGCCCAGCGTTCTGCCGGGCCACTCCCCAGCCACTCGCGATGGTTTTGTGAAGCGCGGAGTGTTCCACTCTGCCGCTGCACGAGGCCCGCGTTCTCCGCAATGCCGATGAGTGAGCCGATCGCCTCGTCGTCGACGCGCACGGCCTCGGCAAGGTTTCGCTCGCTCGGGCGCCCGATGGCTCCCGTCGCGAGGAGCCGCACCGGTTCCTGATCGAGGGTGAAGAGCAGCTCCGCGATTGCGGTTGTGGCGAGGAAGGCCCGCTCCACGGCGAGACCGTCGGTGGCAGGCTGGGCTGCGCTCTCGCGATGTGTGGTGATGCCGTCGGCACCAATGCCCGGCTCCGGAGAGTCGACCCGCAGGTCGGGCAGGCCGAGTTTCGGCCACTCGGTGAGCTGCGCAGCGACTTCGGGCCAGACGACAGTTTTCTCTGCAGTTTTCTCTGCAGTTTTCTCAGCAGTTTTCTCAGCAGTTTTCTCTTCAGTGTTTTCTGCACTGTCTTCCGAGGTTTTGCTCGCCGTGCTCAGCGCCGCATTCTGCGGCAGGATCCGTTGCACGAGAAAGAGTGTGCGAAGGCGGGAACACTGATCGGCGTGCAGTTCGTGCGAGCTCTGGATGTCGTCGCCGGGCATCCGGTTCTCGCTCAGACGCACCAGGGCGGCGAGGGTGCGTCGATCAAGTCGGGTGAGGCAGGCGCTCAACGACTGCTCGGAGAGCAGAGTCTCTGCAAGGTCGAAGAAGTCGTGGATGTTTTTCAGGGCACCGACGTTTGCTGAGATGCCGCGTAGCTGTAGCCCCCACACGAGCTCGTCGTCGCTGAGACGGCGCAGCATCGCCGCGAGTGGCCCTGTGCTCGACAGAGCGCTCGATTTGTCGTTCCTTGAGGTGCTAACGTGCACCACCCTTGGCCGCGCGGGAGCGTCGCACTCCGTTCGAAACCAGGAGGGCGACAATGAGCACGAAGGCGAGAGGCAAACCGTAGTACTGAATGAAGAACACCGTCGGCCAGATGCCGTGACTGAAGCCGTCATTGGCTCCAACGCCGAGAGCGGTGGCCGCGATCACGGCAATGAAGCACACGAGCGCAAGCCCAATAAGAATCACGACAGCGATGGCGAGAATTCTTTCGGTACGATGGACGGGTACGGGCGGCGGAGTTTTCGACTCTTTCATGGTCACA
>JBDSUT010000083.1:0-3982 GCA_039927595.1 Terrimesophilobacter sp. | reverse complement strand
CATGCGGCGCCCGGCCCAGCCGCACCCGACACGGCCGCACCCAACACGGCCGCACCCAACACGGCCGCACCCAACACAGCGGCTGGGTCAAAGCCGGCAGCTTGAAACTTCACCAACCTTGCGGGGTGGACTCCAGTCGGGTTCAGTAGCCCACCCCGCAGCTCGAAAATACTGTCCGCACCAATTTCACCGTCAGTGACCTCACCGGTGGGCGCCAGTATTTGCACAATCCGCCTCTGTCCAGAGCGCTCCATTGAGCAGTGCACGACAATATCAATGCTCGCGGCCACTGTGGGCACGACGAAGGATGAGTCAATGTTTCTGCCAGCCAACAGTGGAAGCGTCGACAGTTTCGCGAGAGCATCCCTGGCACTGTTGGCGTGAATGCTGCACATGCCCGGCAGCCCGCTGTTGAGTGCGATCAGGAGGTCGAGCGCTTCCGCCTCCCTCACCTCGCCAACAACGAGTCGGTCTGGTCGCATGCGCAGGGACTCCTTGATGAGTCTGCGCAGTGAGATCTCACCGGTTCCCTCCAGACTCGGCTGACGGCATTGCAGGGCAACCGCATCTTTTGCGGTGAAGCTCAACTCAAAAGTTTCTTCCACCGTGACGATGCGTTCGGTCGGTCGCACGGTGGTGAGCAACGCGCCCAACAGGGTCGTTTTGCCGCTCTGGGTCGCGCCAGAGACGAGGATGTTCTGGCCAGAGAGTACGCACATTCTCAGAAATTCAGCGGCGTGGAGGGTGAGCGAACCAAGCTCAACGAGCTGGTGCAACTCCTTGATGCGCTTAGCAAACTTGCGGATATTGACCGCCCAGTGCTGGTGCGTCACGTCAGGGATGGCGACGTGCAGCCGCGAACCGTCGGGTAGCGACGCGTCCACGAACGGGCTAGAGACGTCGACGCGACGACCCGTGGATTGCAGCATCCGCTCCACGAGGTCGCGCACCTGCACCGCGGTGAGTACGAGTGGTGTGAGCTCTGGCACGCCATTTCGGGCGACAAAAACGAGGTCAGGTGCGTTGATCCAAATCTCTTCTATCGATTCATCATCGAAGAATGGCTGCAGGGCACCATATCCCGTGAGCGACGCAACCACGTCACGTGCGGTCTGGGGTTCATCCACCAGCAGCGGCATCGAACCACCGAGGGCACGCTCGCTGTAGCGCCGCACCTCGTCGCGCACGTAGTCGTAGGCGAGGCCGTGGTCGGTACCGAGATCGACACCATCGTGCCGCACGCGCTCGCGCACTCGATCGGCGATGAGGGAAACGGCGGCGTGCACGAGTGAATACTGCCGGAGCCTTGGCGGCACCGGTGAAAACTATCCACAGGCCATCACAGGAGCCCCCCTGCTTCGTGATGTTGCAGTGAGCCCACTGAGGTAGTGTTTTTGCTGCGGGTTTCGAAAGATGCCGGCAAGCGCGGAAGTGGTGGAATTGGTAGACACGCAGGATTTAGGTTCCTGTGCTTTCGAGTGTGCGGGTTCAAGTCCCGCCTTCCGCACCCATTACTAAGTGTGAACAGGTACTCTTGCAACCACACGTGAGCGTCCCCGATTTTTGACTGGAGCACCCCGGCTTGGTTCCCACTGCGCTGATCCCCTGGCTCAACCCTGAGACGCTGATCGAAAGCTTCGGCCCCTACGCGCTCATTGGCGTGTGCCTCATCATTTTTGCGGAGACAGCCCTTCTCGTCGGGTTCCTTCTGCCCGGCGACACCCTGCTGATCATCACCGGGCTGCTCGCCTTCCACCCAGGCATCGGCGTGGACGTGTGGTGGGCTGCACTGGCCATCGGCTTTGCCGCGTTCCTGGGTGGTGAAGTCGGGTACCTCATCGGCCACAAGTTCGGGCCCACCATCTTTGAGAAGAAAGAGAGCGGCTTGTTCAGCCGCAAGAATGTTGAACGTACCAACGCATTCTTCGCACGCTTCGGCGGCCTCGCCGTCATCCTCGCGCGGTTCGTTCCCGTCGTGCGCACGTTCACCCCGGTCGCCGCCGGGGTGGGCCACATGAACTACAAGCGCTACTCGTTCTACAACCTCATCGGCGCCATCGTGTGGGGCATCGGGCTCACCATGGCCGGATACCTTGTCGGCTTCATTCCGCCGGTCGCCGATTTTGTGCGCAACTACATTGACGTGATTCTGTTGGGCGCAGTGACCATCACCCTGCTTCCGACCGTGTACCACTACGTTCAGTCCACCGTGAAGGCAAAGCGGGCCAAGCGCGAAGGCGTGCTCCCCATGACCGACAATGAAGCGGTCCTCGATCAGGCTTTCTTCGACAACGACCCCTCGAACGATCCGCCGCGCGGCTAAGGCTCCCGCGGATAACGCTCACGCGAATTCACGCGGTGCGCCCTTCTGCCGAAACCCAGATTGCCCGCGTTGCATCGTCGCCAAGGTCAACCACAGCCGTCGAAGTGCGCACAACCAGCGCACCGCCGAACGGCTTTCTCTCCGTCACCTCAAGCACCGCATCGAGCGCGAACCCGTGACGTTCGAGATGCTGCAACAGTGCAGGGTCTCGGTCACTGATGCGAACCACTGTGCAGCGGCTCGGCACCGGCACCTGCTGCAGCAGCACGGCATCCGGTTGAATGAATGAACCGTCGGCGCGAGGGATGGGGTCGCCGTGCGGGTCGCGGGTGGGTTCACCCAGTGAGCTGTCGATGGCATCCAGCAGGCGATCGCTGATGGCGTGTTCGAGCACTTCGGCGTCCTCGTGCACCTCGTCCCAGCGGTAGTCGAACGATTCAACCAGCCACGTTTCGATTAAGCGATGGCGGCGCAGCATCCGCAGGGCCAGCGTTCTGCCCGCCTTTGTGAGTGAGATCGCCCCGTACGGCACGTGAGTTACAAGCCCTGACGCGGCCAACTTCTTCACCATTTCGGTCACCGACGAAGCGGCAAGCCCCAGCTTTGCCGCCAGAACGGAGGAAGTTATGGGCTCAGATTGCCATTCGGTGTGCGAGTAAATGACCTTGACATAATCCTCAACAACGGAGGATGCGGCGTTCGATGTCGCGGCACTCATATTCCCTCCCCCGTCGAGATCGTCAGCACGATGAGCGCAAGATTAAGCACGACCACCAGCACGACGATAATGCCCAGCGCCCATGTGACGAAAGCTTTGTTGGCTGAATCCCCCATGACGGTTCGATCGTTTGTGAGCCGAACGAGGGGAACGAGTGCAAACGGAATACCGAAACTCAAAAACACCTGACTGAGCACGAGTGCCCACGTCGGGTCAATATCGAACCCCAAGACGATGAGCGCGGGGATGAGCGTGACCACGCGACGCACAAAAAGTGGAATCTGCTGGTGCAGGAGGCCGGCCATGATGGTAGCGCCCGCATAGCTACCGATGGAAGTTGACGCGAGTCCGGAGGCGAGAAGACCCACCGCGAAAATGACACCGATGACGGGGCCAAGTGATGACGCAATGGCCGCGTGGGCACCCTCGATCGTGTCGGTACCTTCGACGCCGCGAAGGTTAGCTGCGGCCAGCAGCAGCATGCCAAGGTTGACCGCGCCAGCAATAGACAAGGCGATGATGACATCCCATTTGGTCGAGCGCAGCAATCGTGGAAGTTCATCCCTGGCCACCGTGCCGTGACGATCGCGCGCGAGCGCGGAGTGCACGTAGATGGCATGGGGCATTACTGTTGCACCCAGCATACTGGCCGCCAGAAGCACCGAGTTCGGTCCGTCAAAGAGCGGAATGAGCCCCTTAGCGACCTCAGCGCCATTCGGAGGATTGACGAAAAGCCCGGCGAGGAATCCGATGGAGATAGTCGCGAGCATGCCCATCACGACCGACTCGAATGGTCGCTGCCCGACGCGATTCTGGATGCCCAAAATCGCCATCGAAACCACTCCAACGATGAGGCCACCCCAAAAAAGAGGGATGTTGAACAGCAGGTACAGGGCGATCGCGCCGCCGATCACCTCGGCAAGGTCTGTGGCGATGGCGAC
>JBDSUT010000082.1:0-11342 GCA_039927595.1 Terrimesophilobacter sp. | reverse complement strand
CTTGTGTTGGCCGGTCATGATGTTCATGTCGTTGCCACTGATGCCGCGTTGAAGTTTGTGGGTCTTCCTACGCTCGAGGCGATCAGCCGCAACCCGGTGCACCACGAACTGTTCGAGGGTGTGGCTCACGTGAGGCATGTTGCCCTTGGCCAAGCTGCGGATGCCATCGTGATCGCGCCCGCGACGGCAAACACGATTGCACGCATCGCCACAGGGCTCGCCGATGACTTGCTCGGCACAACGATTCTCGCCAGCACGGCACCTCTCGTGATTGCCCCTGCTATGCATACGGAGATGTGGCAGAACGCGGCAACCGTTCACAACATTGCAACGCTTCGTTCGCGTGGAGTGCACATTGTTGGGCCGGGTGTGGGTGCTCTCACCGGCACGGATGTTGGGCCAGGGCGCATGGCGGAACCCGAAGAAATAGTCGAAGCCGTCACGTCCGCACTGGTCCCCCAAGACCTTATGGGAAAACGTGTGCTGGTGACGGCGGGAGGAACGAGAGAGCCACTTGATCCGGTGCGGTTTATTGGTAACCGCTCGAGTGGCAAGCAGGGAGTAGCAATCGCGGCCTCGGCAGCTGCCCGGGGAGCTGCCGTGACACTCATTGGGGCGAACCTCGAAGTTTCGGTGCCTGCATCGGTGGTCGCTCTGCACGTTGGTTCTGCAACCGAACTCTCTGAGGCAACTCTCGCTGCGGCGCTCGGTGCCGACATGATCATCATGGCCGCAGCAGTCGCCGACTATCGACCGGAATCGGTGGCGGGGGAGAAGATTACGAAAGAGTCCCAGGGCGAGGAGCTCACTATTCGACTCGTCAAGAATCCCGACATTTTGGCGACCGTGAGCGAACGTCGCACTCCGGGTCAGGTCATCGTTGGTTTTGCCGCCGAAACCGAGCGAGATGATGCCCGGCTTCTCGAGCGGGCTAGGGCAAAGCTCGCGCGAAAGGGCTGTGATTTTCTTGTCGTCAACAGGGTGGGGTGGAGCGAGGGTTTCAGCACCGACGACAACGCCGTCACGGTGCTCGATAGGGCGGGCACGATAGTCTTGCAGCAGTCGGGATCGAAGAAGTCAGTGGCTGACGCTATCCTCGACGTGCTGCACTGAACCTCCACCTGATTGGCATTTATCGTGGGTAATTCCCTTCGTCTGTTTACGAGCGAATCCGTCACCGAGGGGCACCCCGACAAGATTTGCGACCAGGTGTCCGACGGTATTCTCGACGCTTTGTTAACGGAGGATCCCTCGAGCCGTGTAGCGGTGGAGACACTCGTGACGACGGGGCTCGTTCACGTCGCGGGTGAGGTGACGTGCTCGGGGTATGTCGAGATCCCGCAGCTTGTCCGGGACATCATCACCGGAATTGGTTACACCTCCTCTGCGGTGGGATTTGACGGTGCGTCGTGCGGCGTTGCCGTATCGATTGGTACTCAGTCTCCCGATATCGCAGCCGGCGTCGACACCGCAATGGAAGCGCGTGAGGGCGGCCACGATGCGTTGGACAAGCTAGGTGCGGGTGACCAGGGAATCATGTTCGGGTACGCCACCAAGGAGACGCCTGAGCTCATGCCATTGCCGATTTGGTTGGCACACCGCATGGCTGAGCGTCTCGCTGAGGTTCGCAAGAGTGGCCAACTTGATTACCTTCGCCCAGACGGCAAAACGCAAGTGACCGTTGGCTATGACGGCGACATCCCGACCACTGTTGAGACCGTTGTGCTTTCTACGCAGCACAGCCCCTCAGTTTCGCAGACGACACTGCAGGCTGACATGGCCAAGTTCGTCATCGTGCCGGTGTTGGAACGCACCAGACTCAAGATTTCTGACACCACCATGCTCGTGAACCCCTCCGGCAAGTTCGAGCTTGGCGGTCCGCAAGCAGACGCTGGGCTCACCGGTCGAAAAGTGATCGTCGACACCTATGGCGGGTGGAGTCGTCACGGTGGTGGCGCTTTCAGCGGCAAAGACCCGTCCAAAGTCGATCGATCCGGGGCATACGCACTGCGTTGGGTTGCGAAGAACGCCGTTGCGGCTGGCCTTGCCGATCGACTCGAAGTGCAGATTGCTTACGCGATCGGCAAAGCAGCTCCCGTAGGCTTCTACGTCGAATCGTTTGGAACTGCTCACGTGAGCGAGTCGACAATCTTGAGAGCGATCCGCGAAGTCTTTGACCTGCGGCCAGCAGCAATTATTCGCGATCTTGATCTGCTGCGACCCATCTATCAGCAAACGGCGACCTATGGTCACTTCGGCCGAGAACTCCCCGATTTCACCTGGGAGCGCCTTGACCGCGTTGACGACTTGCGCACTGCTGCTGGGTTGTAGAAGTGCCTGAAGCATCCATCGCGCGGGTGCTCATCGACTCTTTGCTCCCGCAGCTAGACCGACTCTTTGATTATGCGATCCCGGCAAGTCTCGAGGGCGAAGCCGTTGCTGGCGCTCGAGTCAAGGTGCCTCTTCGCGCGGCAGGTCGCATCGCCGAGGGCTTCATTGTTGAGCTGACAGCCAATGTTGAGTACACGGGAACGCTGAGCGACATCGACTCCGTCGTCTCGCCAGTTCCCGTGATGGCACCCGAGGTTTACACCTTGGCTCGAAAAGTGGCGGATCGTGCTGCAGGTGGAGCGAGTGACGTGCTGAGGATTGCGATCCCCCGTCGCCAAGCTCGGGTAGAGAAAGCGTGGATGACAGCTGAGAGCCAGAATCCGAAATTATTGCCTGACTTCACTTCCGTCGAGGTTGCTCAGTACGACACTGATCAGATTGACGCGGTGCTTCACTCCTCTGGCCGCGCCGCCATAGACGCGGTACCACATTTGGTCGAGCTCAACGGAGAGTGGGTGGGACATTGGGCTCAAACGATGGCGTCAGTGGCCTCGCGTGCGCTGAATGCCGGATCCGTCATCCTCGTAGTACCCGACTATCGAGACCAAGATCAATTGGAGAAAGCGTTGCGTGCGACGCTTCCCACGGAGCGCATTGTGCGTCTTGATGCGCGGCAGCCCAACGCCGATCGCTATCGCTCATTCCTTGCGTGTCTCAGTGGTGAGCCCAAAGTAATTGTGGGCAACCGGTCGGCGATTTACGCACCATCGGCGACGCCAGCGCTCATCATGATGTGGGATGACGGTGACCCGCTGCTTTCAGAGCCACTCAGCCCCTACGTGCACAGCCGCGATGCTGCGCTCATTCGTCAAGAGCAGCAGGGCTGTGCGCTCATTTTCATGAGCCATGCCCGCACGGTGGAGATGGAGCGACTAGTTCAGCTCGGCTGGTGCTCGCAGGTTTTGCCGGTGAAGCGATACGCACCCAAGGTGATTCCGACAGCGCAACAGACCGCGGATGACCCACTGGCTGCCCGGGCTCGCATCCCGTCGAGTGCGTGGAGAGAGGCGCGAGCGGCGTTGGCGACGGGGCCGGTTCTCATTCAGGTAGCGAAGCCCGGTTATGCGCCCCGAGTGTTGTGTGACTCGTGCGGTCAGGTGGCCCGCTGCGCGCACTGCAGCGGACCGCTCGGAGTGAAGAGTGCGCGGTCATCCCCGTCGTGCTCGTGGTGTGGCGCGATCGCGGCACATTGGCGTTGTGCTCACTGTGCCGCTCAGAAATTTCGTTTGCAAGGGCAGGGTGCAACACGCACGGCAGAGGATCTAGGCAAAGCGTTCCCGGGTGTTCCCGTCATCATTGCTGACGGCGAGCGACCCATCCTCGGCGTGGGGAGCAAACCTGCCCTCGTCATCGCCACTCGAGGTGCTGAACCGGTGGCCGCCGGTGGATACCACGCCATCGTGCTTCTCGATGGGGAGCGAATGCTTGCGCGCGAGAGTTTGAGGGTGGGGGAGGACTGTTTGCGGTGGTGGGTCAACGCGATTGCCCTTGCCGCGGTCGGTGCCCCCACTGTTCTCGTGGGAGTCGGGGGCGCACTCGGTGGAGCTCTCGCCACCTGGCAGGTCACCGATTTCTCGCGCAGTGAGCTTGTCGATCGCCGCCAACTGCGGTTCCCGCCGGCTATTCGGGTCGTGTCGGTTTCTGGTGACTCAGCATCGCTGGATCACGCACTCGCTTCGGTTGGCGGCCTGGCCGGCGTCGATGTTCTTGGTCCAGTGAGCACTGAGAGTGGGGCTCTTCGCGCTATCGTGCGTTTCGATTACGCCCGAGGATCGGATGTCGCGGGGGCTCTTCGTAGTGAGGTCATCCGTAACGCTACGACGCGCCGCAGGCGGGTGCCAGCGTCGGGCGGGTCAGCTCCGTTGCCTACACTGAGAGTCCGGTTCGATGATCTGGAGCCGTTCGAAAAACTTGAGGGATCCCTGTGACATCACTTCGCGTCCTCTTCGCGGGTAGCCCGGCGGCTGCTGTACCGAGCTTGCGGGCATTGGTGTCCAGTAAACACGAGCTGGTCTCCGTTGTGACCCGCGAGAAGTCTCCGCACGGCCGCAAACGGGTGCTCACGGCCACGCCGATTGCTGATGTCGCGAGGGAGCTGGGCCTTCCCGTGCTTGAGGCGAACCGCCTTCCTGGAGCGCCAACTGAGCTAATCACGAGTCTCGAGCCCGATCTCGGTGTGATCGTTGCCTACGGCGGGTTGATTCGGGAACCGCTTCTATCCGTACCGAAGCTCGGCTGGATTAACCTTCATTTTTCGCTGTTACCCCGATGGCGGGGAGCGGCGCCGGTGCAGCGAGCAATTATGGCCGGTGATGACGTGACGGGTGCGTGCGTGTTCCAGCTGGTTGAGGAGCTTGACGCTGGTCCGGTGTTCGGCACTCTGACCCAGAGCATTGGCGGTAATGAAACGGCCGGCCACTTGCTGGATTCGCTGGCAGTCTCGGGCGCGCAACTTCTTGTTCGCGTGGTCGATATGATCGCGGAAGGCACTGCCAGAGCGGAGGAGCAGGTCGGAGAGGTGACGCGGGCCCCGAAGCTTACGATTGAGGATGGTCAGATCAATTGGGCGTTGACCGCCGAATTAGTGGATCAGAACATTCGAGGGGTGACACCGGAGCCCGGAGCCTTTACCAGAGTGGAAGATTCGAGAGTTAAGATTTTGCAGGCACATGTTGCGCGGGACGTCGTGCGAAGGCCTGCGGGTCGAATCGACTGCGAGGCGGGACGTGTTCTCGTCGGAACAGCCTCAGTACCGATCGAACTCACGCGAGTACAACCTGCGGGAAAGAATCCTATGAACGCCGCAGACTGGTGGCGTGGGCGACAGTTTGACGGCGAGGTGAGGGCGCAATGAATTCAGATTTCCCGTCGCGAAGCGGCTCTGGCACTGATCGCCGCGCGGGGTGGCGCAAGAGCCAGGGTGGCGCGAGTACCGGCGGCAAGAAACCCGACCGAAAGAACAACGACCGCGGCACGCGACGAACCCTGATCCAACCCGCTCGTCGGATTGCCTTCGAGGTGATCCACGCGGTGACGGAGTCCAACGCCTATGCCAATTTGCTGCTCCCAGTGAAGCTAGCTCGTGCTGGTCTCGGCGGCGCGGATGCCGCCCTCGCTACCGAACTGACTTACGGAACTCTGCGTCAACAGGGCTACTACGATCGGGTGATCGAAATTGCAGCGGGGAGGTCGACGACTGAGATTGACCCACCGGTGTTGGACGTTCTCAGATTGGCCGTTCATCAATTGCTGTCGATGCGTGTTGCTGCACATGCTGCTGTTGACGAGGCGGTCTCGTTGGCTCGCGAAGTGGGAACTCGCTCATCGACGGGGTTTGTGAACTGTGTTTTGCGTGCGATTACCCGGGTACCAGCACTCGAATGGCGTGAGCGGGTTATCGGGGAGCAAAAATCTGACGACGATCGCCTCGCGGCGGAGTTTTCACACCACGCGTGGATCGTACGAGCGTTTCGCAAAGCGTTGGAGTCTGAGGGGCGCGGTGATGAGCTTGCCCTCCTCCTCGAAGCAGATAATGTGGCACCGCGCGTGAGCATCGTCGCTGTGCCTGGACTCGCCGATCGTTCAGAGCTGGACGGTGCAGATCCTGGCTTGCTTTCCCCTGTCGGAGCCTTGAATCCGGGCGGTGACCCTGCGCGGTGGATCGCAGTGCAGGAGGGGCGAGCCAGGGTGCAAGATGAGGGCTCTCAGGTGGCCGCATTGGCACTGAGCCGTGCGCGACCTATTCGTGCTGGCGAACGGTGGCTTGATATGTGTGCTGGCCCCGGCGGCAAGGCTGTTCTTCTGGCTGCTGAGGCTCTGGCCGGTGGCGCAACTCTCGTGGCAAACGAAGTGGTTCCCGCCCGCGCGGGCCTCGTTCGTAACGCTCTCGCCGTCTTTTCAGAGCCACCGCAGGTTTTGGAGCAGGATGCTCGCACTCTGGCCGAACACGTGGCGGGTTCCGTGGACAGAATTCTGCTCGATGCCCCGTGCACGGGCCTCGGTGCGTTGCGGCGCCGACCGGAGGCGCGGTGGCGAAAGCAGCCTAAGGACATCCCCGAGCTCACAGCGTTGCAAAGGGAACTCGTCAGCGCCGCCGCAACGGCGCTCGCACCCGGCGGCATTTTGGCGTACGTGACGTGTTCCCCTCACCGAGCCGAGACCACGGCGGTAGTAGCTCACGCTGTTGGTACCGCTGGGCTTGTTCCGCTCGATACCCCGGCCGTTCTCCACGGTGTTGTGGTTGATGGTGCGAAGCTAGGCGCATCTTCGCACGTGCAGTTGTGGCCGCACGTGCACGGAACGGATGCGATGTTCATCGCACTGCTGCAGAAGCCTCCCGCTGAGGGTACTGGCCTCTAGGCTTGGCGCATGAGCGTTCGAATCAACCCCAGCATCCTGTCGGCCGATTTTGTCAACATGGAGATCGAGTTGGCAAGAATCTCGACGGCGGATTTTGTGCACTTGGATGTTATGGACAACCACTTCGTGCCGAATCTCACTTTTGGTCCGCAAATGGTCAGCCGCATCCAGGCGGTGTCGCCTATCCCGCTTGACGTGCACTTGATGATTGAAGACCCGGAAAGGTGGGCGCCAGCCTACGCCGAGCTTGGAGCCTTTTCGGTCACGTTTCACGTGGAGGCAGCTATCGACCCGGTTCTGCTCGCGCGTCGGTTGCGTTCGATAGGTGCTCGCGCGGGTATCGCGGTGAAACCAAATACACCAATTGATCCGTATCTAGAAATTTTGCACGAATTTGATCAGGTGCTGGTCATGACTGTCGAGCCTGGCTTCGGTGGTCAGTCGTTTATGGACTCTGTCATGCCAAAACTTGAAAGCCTTTCAACTCAGGTATCCAAGTCGGGACTCGATGTGTGGCTGCAAGTCGACGGTGGCGTGGATGAACGCACCATCTGTTTGGCCGCGGAAGCGGGCGCAGATACTTTCGTCGCGGGTTCGAGCGTCTACAACTCGGGGGACCCGGCAGAAAATATCGCGGCTCTTCGCTCAGCGGCGGAGAGGTGCTCTCACTAGTTCTGATTTCGAAGTCGGTGCGAGTCTTCCTTGCGCGTCTGTGAAGCATTGCCGACGGTGGTCTGGTTGGATAGTTGAATGACTGACGCAAAGAAGACCAAGCCCGAGATCGACTTTCAGGAGGGCGATGCACCTCATGAGCTTGTCACGCGCGACATTGAGGTGGGAACGGGTGCAGAAGCGACGCCGGGAGCCACCGTTGACGTCCACTATGTGGGTGTCGACTTCGAGACGGGTGAAGAGTTTGACTCAAGCTGGAACCGTGGTCAATCCATCAACTTCCCGCTGGGAAGTTTGATCGCGGGTTGGCAAGAAGGTATTCCCGGGATGCGCGTGGGCGGCCGTCGTGAACTCGTGGTTCCACCCCACCTGGCCTATGGTCCAGCCGGCGGCGGTCACCGTTTGTCCGGCCGCACGCTGATCTTCGTCATAGACCTGCTTGGTGTCTAGCAAACTAGTAACCTAGATCGTGTGAAGAATTTCGACGAACTGTTCGCTGAGTTGAGCGAAAAGGCCAAGAACCGTCCCGAGGGTTCTGGCACTGTCGAGCGCCTTGATGCTGGCGTGCACTCGATCGGCAAGAAGATCGTTGAAGAGGCGGCAGAGTCTTGGATGGCTGCGGAGTTCGAAAGTGCTGACCGTACGGCTGAAGAGTTATCTCAGTTGCTTTATCACGTGCAAGTTCTCATGCTCGCGAAGGGTCTCACGCTCGCTGACGTTTACCGACATCTTTGATCCCTGCTCTCGCGTTCGAGAATCCGAAGAGGCGCCGCGCTGAACGAACAGCCGGCGAGTAAAGAGAATCTGCATGCTCAGAATTGCCGTTCCCAATAAGGGGATGTTGTCCGACACCGCCACCCAAATGTTGGTGGAAGCCGGGTACGTGACGCGTCGCGATCCGAAAGAGCTGATTGTCTTCGATCCCGTCAATGAGGTTGAGTTTTTCTACCTCCGACCGCGGGATATCGCCACCTACGTAGGCTCGGGCGCTCTTGACGTGGGAATTACCGGTCGTGACCTTTTGTTGGACTCCGGCTCGGCAGCATCCGAAATTGTTGGCCTAGATTTCGGTGAGTCGACTTTTCGGTTCGCAGGTCCACGCGGTCGTTTCTCCGAGCTACAGGATCTGACGGGTGTTCGGGTCGCGACGAGTTATCCAGGACTCGTCACGTCCTTCCTCAACGGTGCAGGCATCACGGCAGCGATCGTTCCTCTCGATGGCGCTGTTGAGTCTGCGGTGCGCCTTGGCGTGGCGGATGCCGTCGCCGACGTGGTGTCAACGGGCACGACACTGCGTCAACAGGGGCTAGAGGTTTTCGGACCAATAATTTTAGAGTCGACGGCGGTACTCATTAGTTCAGGTGCTGAATTGTCCGGTCTTGAAACTTTCCAACGTCGCATCCAAGGTGTGCTGGTGGCCCGTCAATACGTTCTGATGGATTACGACCTGCCTGCCACGTTGGTGGCACAGGCATCTGAGATTACGCCGGGTCTCGAATCCCCGACGATCTCACCGCTGCGCGATTCCGAGTGGGTTGCTGTGCGAGTCATGGTTCCCCGTGCCCAGATGAATTTAGTGATGGACAAATTGTATGCGCTTGGTGCACGCGCGATTTTGGTGAGCTCCATCCACGCAGCGAGAATCTGATGACCCTCCCGATTAGGGTCATTCCTTGTCTTGACGTAGCGGATGGTCGAGTCGTCAAGGGCGTCAACTTTCTCGACCTTCGTGACGCGGGAGACCCGGTCGAGCTCGCCCGTCGGTATTACGAACAAGGTGCAGACGAGATTACTTTTCTTGATGTGAAGGCAACCATCGACAACCGGTCGACGACCTACGACTTGGTTACGCGCACTGCAGAGCACGTGTTCATTCCGCTGACCGTGGGCGGGGGCGTGCGTTCTACCGACGACGTGGCGCGGCTGCTGGGTGCCGGCGCGGACAAGGTTGGTGTGAACAGTGCGGCGATTGGCAGACCTCAACTCATTGACGACATTGCCGATCGTTTTGGCAATCAAGTGCTCGTCGTTTCGCTCGACGTCACCCGCGTGGGTGGTCGTTTCGTCGTGACGACGCACGGTGGCCAGACTGAAACTGATCTCGACGCGCTCGAGTGGGCCAGCGAGTGCATCATGCGCGGCGCCGGAGAATTGCTCATCAACTCGATGGACGCTGACGGCACCAAGGAGGGTTTCGACTTGGAGCTTATTTCGGCAGTGCGGGAGCTCAGTACCGTGCCCATTATTGCCTCGGGTGGTGCGGGCGCGCGTGACCATTTCGCCCCCGCGGTGGTAGCCGGTGCGGATGCGGTACTTGCGGCATCCGTTTTTCACTACGGTGATTTGACGGTGGGCGACGTGAAGTGCGCGCTGCGGGATAACGGAATTCTGGTAAGGGAGTTGACGTGACCCATTCGCACGAGAGCATCCTCGAGCGTGCTCGGTTCAGCGTGGAGGGGCTCCTTCCCGCGGTTGTGCAGGAAGCAGGCTCTGGCACCGTGCTCATGCTCGCGTGGATGGACGCCGAAGCGCTCCGTCGCACCCTCGCGGGTGGCTTCGTCACTTTTTGGTCGCGGTCACGGCAAGAGTATTGGCGCAAGGGCGACACTTCTGGGAATCACCTCCGGCTCCTGGGGCTCTCGCTGGACTGTGATGCAGACACGCTTTTGGTGACCGTCGAACCAGTGCAGGCCGCGTGTCACACCGGAGCGCACAGCTGCTTCGATCAATCTGGTGGTGCGGCATGACAGCGCGGGAACAGTTTGACGCGTTGTTGAGGGAGCATCGGGTGGTTCCGGTGGTCCGCGAACTATTCGCAGATGGTGAGACTCCGGTGGGCATCTACCGCAAACTCGCTCAGGGTGCGCCCGGCACATTTTTACTCGAATCTGCGGAGCAAGGTGGCATTTGGTCTCGGTACTCCTTCATTGGAGTCTCGAGCTTCGGAGTTCTCACCCAAGGAGATAACGCCCCCTGTTGGCTCGATTACGGGCTATCCGAGCAGCGAGCCATGGGTGACGCCGCAAGTCTCGCGCCGTTGGAGGCCATCCATGACGTGTATTCGCGGTGGTCGACCCCTCGAATTGCCGGATATCCGCCGCTCACCGGCGGGCTCGTTGGTTTTGTTGGGTGGGACGCAATCCGCCAGATTGAAAAACTTCCAGGTGGTCCTCCCGCCGACTTCCTCATCCCCGGTCAAGCGCTCAGCTTTGTGAGAGAGCTGGTGGTGATGGACCATCTCACCGGCGGTGTTTCTCTCATTGTCACCGCGCTCAACGACGGAGAAGAGTCTCCCGATGAACTGTGGAGTAACGCCCTCTCGGCTTTAGATTCTCTCCAAAGTCGACTCGCAGCGCCTACCGAGTCTTGGGTTGCCGAGATCGATTTCGGGGCCGAGCCCTCCGCCCGGTCCCGAACGAACGCGGAAGACTTCCATTCTGCGGTTCTCGCCGGCAAGAAGTACATTCGCGAAGGCGACGTCTTTCAAGTTGTTCTGTCTCAGCGGTTTGATCACGATGTTACGGCCGAGGCGATTGACGTGTATCGGGTCCTCCGTGCGCTCAATCCAAGTCCGTACATGTACCTGCTCTCACTGGCGGAACCTGGTGGCGAACCATACTGGGTTGTCGGTTCGTCTCCCGAGGCGCTCGTGAAGGTGCAGGAAGGCCGTGCGTTCATGCATCCCATTGCTGGGTCGAGACCCCGGGGTACCACGCCGGAAGCGGATGTCGATCTCGCACAGGAACTCCTAGCCGATGCGAAGGAGCGGGCTGAACACCTGATGCTGGTGGATTTAGCGCGAAACGACCTAGGAAAAGTCTGTTACCCCGGAACCGTGGAAGTTACCGAGTTCATGCAGGTGGAGCGTTTCAGTCACATCATGCACTTGGTTTCCTCTGTGGAGGGCAACGTCCGTCCGG
>JBDSUT010000081.1:0-4836 GCA_039927595.1 Terrimesophilobacter sp. | reverse complement strand
CATACCTACGATACAAACAACTGCGGATAAAACCCGACGAGCACTTTACTTCAGCAGGTTAGCGCAGCGGGTTGAAGTGCGTGAGCACGGGGTCGGGGTCACCGACGACAGCACCGGCAAGAAGCTTGCCCGTGAGTGGGCCAAGCGCGATACCCCACATTCCGTGCCCGCCACCAATGAACACTCGTGGGTTCTTCGTTCCGCCGATGAGTGCGTGTCCGTCGGCCGTCACCGGACGACCACCCACCCACTCTTCTTCGCGTGCTTCCCAGTCGACACCCTGGAACACGGGCTTGCCAGCGTTCACGAGAGTCTGGATGCGCCGCTTATCCGGGGCAGAATCCACGTCGCGGAATTCCATCATTCCGCCGATACGCAGGCGGTCGCCGAGCGGGGTGCAGGCGAGGCGCTGAGTGGGGAAGTAGATCGGGTGGGAGGGGATGACCTCCGGCTTGACGCTGAAGCTGTAGCCGCGACCCGCTTGAACAATAGTCTTGACACCGAAACGGCGAGCGAGCTTATCCATCCATGCACCCGTTGCGATGACGACAGCGTCGGCCTCGATGGGGTCTGGCGTTACTCTCGTGCCCGCGCCAGCGATCACCTTCACACCGGTTGCGGTGTCGTGGATGTCCACAACATCAAACCCGGTGACGAGTTCACCGCCGCGCTTGATCACGGAGTCAGCGAGGGACTGAGCGTACTTAGGCGGGTTGATGAAGAACTGGCCACGCAGGAGAACGCCGCAGGCAACGGCATCCGCGAGTGTCGGCTCAATCTTGCGAAGATCATCGCCCGTGGCGAGGTCGAAGTCCACTGTGCCACCGCTGGCCTTGACGACGTCGAATTCGTGCAGCAGAACCTTGCGGTCTTTTTCGCTCAAGAACCCGGCAAGGAATGGCTTTGCTTCGACGACCGGCGAATCCACACCGTGCGCTGCAAGCTCGTAGAACGGGTCCATGGCGAGCGGGTTGACCTTCGAGAAAATCTCGATGGACTTCTTCCACTGGCGGGGCAATGCGTGCCACGCGAAACCGGTCAGAAAGCGGATGAGCTTGGGATTAAGAGACAGCGGGATGTAGAGCGGCGAGTCCGAGCTGAGAATGACCTTCGGCCCAGACATCAGAACAGAGGGCTCACCTAGCGGGAGAGTGAGTGCGGGGGTAAGCCAACCGGCATTTCCCCAACTGGAACCAGCGGCAACTCCGGTGCGATCGACGACGGTGACCTTCACGCAGCGCTCCTGCAAGTACCAGGCAGTCGTTAGCCCAATCATTCCGGCCCCGACGACGACAACGTGCTTGATCCCAGTGGTATTCGTGCTCATGAGACAACCATATCGAGCGCCAAGGCCTCCCATGAACCGCATCTTCGGCCTTCGCGGGGAAGCGGACCCGGCCTAGCATTTGACGGTCATCAGAACGTCCGAAAGCAAGAGCGGTTGACCAGCACACAGGCTGTGAAGCAGAGTGAACTGTGACGACGGATCCCGCACACGGCAACATCCGCGAGCTTCGTTTTGTGCGGTGATGCTGGCTTGAGCACAAGAACAGGAGAATACTGGGGTCATGCATCCGATTGAATACGTCATGATCGTTTTAGGAACAATTGTCGGGATTCTTGGCGTCGCGGCTCTCGTCTCGCTTGTCAGGTCACACTAAAGGTCACTGAGCCAGTGCATCGTCACGTTGTACCTCTCGTTCTGCGGATTGGTGCTCTTCGTGCTTCCGGGCGATACTGGCCGCATGGAAGCTGTCCTCATGTTCTGGATGCTCGGCATCACAACAGTCGTTACAGTTCTCGGTGTTATGGCCACGGTGGCCTTGATTCGCGCGAAGTAACAACCGCCGAAACGAGACAATTATGACCGCGAGCGGCACCGCGAAAGCCGGTGCCGCAGCTTTGGTGATCCTTCAACTGCTACTTCTTGCGGCACTGGTTCTGGCACCCTTCGGAGGATGGTGGCCTCGCAACCCAGGCGTTCTCGCAATCGCACTCCTCCTCACCGTCGTCGGGCTCGTGATCGCGGCGTGGGGCATTCTGGGATTGGGCCCCGCTTTGACGGCAAGCCCCATCCCAAAGGAGCACACAACTCTCGTGACGGGGGGACTGTACGGGATAGTCCGCAACCCCATTTACTCGGGTCTCATGATCATTGGCTTTGGCCTCCTCGTCTTCGGAGCATCATGGTGGCACCTCGCGACGTGGGCCGCGCTGATTGTGCTGCTTGCGGTCAAGGCTCGCTGGGAAGAGCGGATGTTGGAGGCTGCCCATCCAGATTTCGCCGTGTATGCGGCCCGCGTTGGCCGTTTCCTCCCCGGAATTGGCCTGCGGCACAGTTCAGCGTCACAGGGCAAGTCACAGGGCAAGTCACAGTGAGTGTCCAGCCCGAACCGTATTACCGTGATCTCGGCGCAGGCCGCTTCCTCGCGACCATTCATACGCAGGGAGCGTGGAACCCTCACGAGCAGCACATGGCTCCCGTTTCAGGAATTCTGGCTCACTGTCTCGAGAATTTTCAACCTCGTGAAGATTTACGTATGGCCCGTGTCAGTTACGACATCCTCGGGTTGATTCCGGGAGGTGAGTTTGAGATTGTGACGACCATGCTTCGCCCTGGTCGCACCATTGAGCTCCTTCAAGCGGAACTCATTTCGGGTGGCCGCGCAGCTGTCAGGGCGACGGCATGGCGATTGCAGCGCGCGGACACGACGGCAATCACCGCGATCGCGGATGAGCCGATGTCAGGGCCACCGCAGTCCGGCAGAGAGGTGACCCTGCACGAGTGGCCGGGTGGGTACATCCGCTCGATTGAGGTTCGTACGCTGCCCGGACATGCACCAGGACACGGTCGAGCGTGGCTTCGCCCGCTGCATCCGCTCGTGTCTCCCGGTGAATTTTCGGACCTCGCACGACTCATAGCTGTCGCAGACACGAGCAACGGGATTGCCGCGCGCGTGGACCCCGGGCCTGGTGGCTACGCGTTCCCCAACGTGGATTTGCAGGTGCATCTCTACCGTGAACCGCACGGCGAATGGCTCGGCCTGCAGAATTCGGTGACTTTGGGCAGCGACGGGATCGGACTCACATCCACCGTGTTGTGCGACCTCACCGGGCCGTTCGGGCGTGCGGAACAGATCTTGACACTGCGCGCGCTGGGCTAGTTTCGCACTGGTTAGTTTCGTTCTGGCGCTGTGCGAGCCCACGGGCGCAGACGCTCGATCTGCGCTGCCACACTGAGGATCAATGCTTCTCCCTGCGGGGGAGCGACAATCTGAACCGCGGTGGGCATTCCCGTGTTCGCGTCAATGCCGGCGGGCACGGAGGCAGCGGGCCACCCCACCATGTTCCATGGCGCCGCAAACGGTGCGTACTGCAAGTTCGACCAGATGTTGCGAATCCACGAGCGGCGGTGCCACTGTGCGGCCCACGGCGCTGACCGAGCGAGCATCGGTGTGAGCAGGATGTCGTGGTCGGCGAAGAACGCACGAGCCGAGGCCTCAAGGTTGTCGGTATCGCGCTGCTTCACCCAGCCTTTCTTCAGCGCACGCTTACCAAGTCTCACGTGCCTGCGGGTGCGTGGCTGGAGCTTCGCCTCGTCGAGGCCCTCTGCATCTTTTGCCACTCCCGCGAACCACCGCGCGAACATTGGAATCGGGTTGGCTGGGTACGGGAACTTCGTGACCTCGACGTGGTGGCCGGCGCCACGAAGGGCATTAGCGGTGTGCATGAGTGCTTTCTTCCACTCCGGGTCGAGGCGCACGAGGAACGAGGTTGTGGCGGGCACGACTCCGATGCGCAGGGGAGTGAGGGGTTCGGTCACGGTCGCGAGTTCGGGGGAGCCTGCCATGACGGAGAGCACGAGCGCGGCATCCGCAACCGTGGTGGAAAGCGGTCCGTTCTCAGCCATGCCGCCCCACGAGTTGCCTCCGAGGTCGGCGGGCACGGTGCCGAGACCAGGCTTGATGCCGAACAACCCGTTGTTGGCTGCGGGGATGCGAATCGATCCCATCCCGTCTGTGCCGTGGGCCACCGGAACGATCCCTGCCGCCACTGCCGCTCCGGTTCCGCCAGAGGAACCTCCCGGCGTGCGCTGAGTGTTCCACGGGTTGCGGGTAGTCCCAGAAGGCGAATCGGTGGAAGCGAACACACACAGTTCAGGCACCGTCGTGAGACCAAGGATGATGGCTCCAGCCCCCCGAAGTCTGCGAACAATCTCGTGGTCGTGCACAGAGTGCGCATCACTCGTGGCGAGCGAGCCCACGCGCATTGGATGCCCTGCCACCGGAATCGTGTCTTTGATGAGGATGGGGAGGCCCGCGAGCGGCAGCTGTGCGAGGTCTTTGCGTTTGGCGAGCGCCGCGGCTTCCGCGAGAGCTTCTTCAGTGAAGACTTCCTGCAGCGCACCGAGATCCGCGTTGCGATCAATCCGTTGCAACGCACCCTTGACGACGTCAACGGGATTCTGCTCGCCCGTCTGCACCGACGAGATGATCTGGATGGCGGTGAGAATAGTCATACCGCCATCCTGCCCGACTTCGTTAGGCGCTGACCATGTCTCGTCTGCGCAATACCGCCAAGCCGATTCCACCCACGATTGCCGCCAACGCCGTGATGATGAGCAATGGGGCGACCGTAAAGTCGGCATCAAGGCGCGGAATGGCCGTGAACGGGGTACTGTTCACCACCCCATCAGGCAACCCGAAGAGGTCACCAAAGACGGAAACTACGACAACGAATCCGTACAACCCCCACGTCACGGCTGAGGCTGCTCGCGGAATCACTGCGGCGCAGAATACGACCACACCGATCATCAGCAACGAGGAGGGCCAGTAC
>JBDSUT010000080.1:0-5575 GCA_039927595.1 Terrimesophilobacter sp. | reverse complement strand
CGAAACCTTCCACATCGGCAAGGTACACCGCGAGTCGAAAGTCTTCTGGGATGGACTGAAGCGCCTCTTTGACGGCACTGTCCGGAAGGTGATCGATAGCTTCGGCCTCAGCAGACCGCGTTACCGTTGCGGTGGCAGAAACTGCGCCACCCATTTGCCAGTCCTCAAGCTCATCGATCGTGCCTTGGTATGGGTTGCGCTGATTCTTGCGATACAGGTTGATAAACGTGTTGGTGAGGATGCGATAGAGCCACGCCTTCACGTTCGTTCCCTGCTCAAACCGGCCAAATGCCGCGAAAGCTTTGACATACGTTTCTTGAACAAGATCTGCGGCATCCGCAGGGTTGCGCGTCATGCGCATCGCCGCTGCATACAGCTGATCCATGAACGGGATGGCCTGGACCTCGAACAGCGCCGCGAGGTCACGTTTTTCGGGAGCCGTGTTGGCCTTCGGCGAGTCATGCTGACTCTTCATGGGCTCTACATCTGAGGTCGTCATTTGCGCCAAGCTTAGTTGGCGCAGCTGAGTACCCGCGTGTCGTGGCCGAGCCATGGCCCCCGTCATCGCATAGGCGTGAGCTGGTGCTCGTTCCAGAAGGCCTATCACGTGCTCGTTACCCTTTCCTTGGGGAGAAGTGCCGATACTGTGGTAACCAATGTTAGTTTCCACTTATTCCAAACCGGAGTTCGACCCGTACCAGAATGACGATCTGGTGATCGAACTACCCGAAGGTCCTTGGCGCGCCCCGCGAGCTGAGGGTCCGTTCTCGTCGTCAATGATTCTTCCGGGTTCCAAGTCGCTCACGAACCGAGAACTCGTGCTCTCGACACTCGCAGACGGCCCCTCACTCTTGCGCGCTCCCCTGCACTCCCACGACACAGAATTGATGGCAGAGGCACTGCGCGAACTGGGTGTTCTCATCGAAGAAATGCCGGGAGAGGGGGCCTTCGGTACCGACTGGTTAGTGACGCCTCAGGAGTTGACGGGAGGCACCTCCATTGACTGCGGGCTCGCCGGCACGGTGATGCGTTTTGTTCCCATGGTTGCAGCGCTGGCGCTTGGACCCGTCGCGTTTGACGGAGTCGCGGCTGCCCGCAAGAGACCCATGCGCGCGACCCTTGATGCCCTGCGTGCGCTCGGACTTGATGTCACCGATGACGGTCGCGGGACCCTCCCTTTCAGCCTTTACGGCACCGGAGCGGTGGAGGGCGGTCCTCTCGAAATTGACGCTTCTGAGTCTAGCCAGTTCGTCTCAGCACTGCTACTCGTCGGTGCCCGATTCACCAAGGGACTTCAGCTGACGAATTCGGGGCCAGCTCTGCCCAGCCTCCCGCACATCGAGATGACCATGGCAACGCTCGCCGCACGCGGTGTCACGGTGACTACACCCACGGCCGCCAACGGGGACAGCGGATCATGGAGCATTGCCCCTGGACCAATTTCAGCCCGCGACGTCGACATTGAACCCGACCTCTCCAACGCTGCACCTTTCTTGGCGGCAGCGCTCGTTGCCGGTGGCAGCGTCACCATCAACGGTTGGCCAGCGTCCACGACGCAAGTGGGAGACCGTCTTGCGGAATTACTTTCGGAGTTCGGTGCGACATCCTCTCGCACAGAGTCAAGCCTGACGATTGACGGCGGTGCGGGCATCCTTGGTGGGAAAAGCATGCCGGGAGTCGAACTTGACCTGCACGAGTGCGGCGAACTCGCCCCCACGCTTGTCGCCCTCGCAACAATGGCGAACAGTACGAGTCGCATCACGGGCATCGGGCACCTGCGCGGCCATGAGTCTGATCGGCTCGCAGCCCTTGCCGCTGAAATTAATGCACTCGGCGGGGCAGTGACCGAACTTGACGATGGACTGATCATTGAGCCGGCCCAACTTCACGGCGGGCTGTGGCACAGCCACGGAGACCACCGGATGGCCACGGCGGGTGCCCTCATCGGCCTCGCGGTTGACAGCATCGAGATTGACGACATCGCGACAACGGCAAAGACGCTGCCCGAGTTCCCGTCGCTGTGGCGGCAGCTCGTGCGCCCCCGACCGGCACCTCTCGACCCATTCTCTCTCGGCATCTTCTAACGGCATCAGACGAGACCCTACGACAATGAGTTGGCTTTCCGACGATGATGGCAGTGATGACAAGTGGGCTGATTTTGAGGCCAGGGATCGGCCGAACCCGAAAGGAAGTCGCGCCCGCACAAAGATTCGCCCAGAGCACGCCGACGCTGTCACTGGCCGCGTTCTCACCGTAGATCGGGGGCGCTACTCCCTGCTCGTCGGGGAGAGCACCCCGAAAGAACACGGCGTTGTCGCCACGCGCGCACGAGAGTTGCGCAAAAATGCCATCGTGACGGGCGATCGCGTGGATACCGTGGGTGACACCAGTGGTGACGATGGCACGCTCGCGCGTATCGTTCGAATCCAGCCGCGCACAACAATTCTTCGTCGCAGCGCGGATGACTCAGACGAGGTTGAGCGCATCATCGTCGCGAATGCCGACCAAATGCTCATCGTGGTGGCCGCTGCGGATCCCGAGCCCAGGCCGAGGCTTGTCGACCGCTACTTGGCCGCCGCCTTTGATGCAGGCATTGCGCCGATCCTCTGCATGACGAAAACCGATCTGATCGACCCCGCAGAGTTTCTTTCGAACTTCGCTGGCCTTGACCTCACGGTGGTGTCGAGCACGCACGATGATTTTCCCCTTGACAAACTCCGCGCACTCCTTGCCGGGCACTCTACCGTCGCGGTGGGGCACTCAGGTGTCGGTAAATCTACGCTCGTCAATGCGCTGGTTCCCGAGGCGAACCGGGCGACCGGGCACGTGAACGTGACGACCGGTCGCGGCCGCCACACTTCGTCGTCGACCGTGTCGTACCGCGTCGGAGATGGCTGGATCATCGACACTCCTGGCGTGCGCTCCTTCGGCCTCGGGCACGTCAAAATCGAGAACATTCTGACCTCGTTCACTGACCTCGCGGTGCTGGCCGACAACTGCCCTCGCGGATGCACCCACCTTCCCGACGCACCAGACTGCAACATTCAGGAGCGGGTCGCCGCCGGGGCTCTCGGCGAACTGGGGGCTCAGAGACTCGACTCGTTCCATCGACTCCTCGGTAGCCTTGCATCGTGACCACATCAACTCTGTCTGACGATCTCACCTTCGCGATCGCGCTCGCCGACCTCGCCGATTCCATTTCGTTCGATCGATTTCATTCGGCCGATCTGGTCGTGTCGATGAAACCCGACATGACGCAGGTAACGGATGCTGACCGCGCTGTCGAGTCGGCCATCCGGGAGCACATCACGACAACCCTGCCCACTGACTCAATCCTGGGCGAAGAGTTTGGCACCCTGGGGCAATCATCGCGGCAGTGGATCATCGACCCCATCGATGGCACCGCGAACTTTGTGCGTGGCGTCCCAGTGTGGTCGACCCTCATCGCCCTCGCCATAGACGGCGTGCCGGTGCTGGGTGTCGTGAGCGCACCAGCCCTCGGACGGCGCTGGTGGGCTGCAAACGGGACGGGCGCCTTCACGCGCGAATTGGATGGCCGAGAACACGGCATCCACGTGTCGAGTGTCGCCGACCTCGCGCATGCTTCTGTCTCGTTGAGCGGGCTCGACCGCTTCGAGGCGGAGGGCAAGCTTGAACGGTATCTGGAGCTTTCCCGCACCGTGTGGCGAACTCGCGACTACAGCGATGCGTGGCCGTACATGCTGGTAGCGGAGGGGGCCGTAGATGTGGCCGGCGAGTACGACCTCAAGCCCTACGACATGGCCGCGTTGTTTCCCATCATCGCGGAGGCGGGCGGACGACTCACCTCCATGGAAGGCCACGAGGGTCCGTGGCACGGTTCAGCTCTGGCAACCAACGGTTTACTCCATGACGCGGTGAGGCAATTGTTGTGATCCCGGCGATCCAGCTGATTCGCTCCTCACCTCTGGGAACGCGCATGACGGTGCGACGAAGGATCGACGGCGGATTCTCCGATGCGCTTGGATACCTGCGTCAGGTCACCGAAACCGAGTGTGTCGTCGAGACGCGCCGCGGGCTCATCACCATCACCCTGTTTCAGGTTACGGCTGCAAAGCTCGTGCCACCGCCTCCACCACCACGGCCTTCAACTCTCGTCTAGCCTCACCGCGCACGGTGACACCATCCGGCTCCCGGTATCGATAAGCTCCCTACGAAACTGTTCGACCAGAACTTCACCCAAGGGGCTCAAAAAATGAACCTAACCACCACGGTAAGAACCGCAGCAGTTGCCGTTGCAGTGGCAACTACTTTCGCGCTCAGCGGGTGTAGTGCTATCAACGGCATCATCAATTCGATCAATAACGGTCCGACCTCTGGTCAACAGAATCAGAACGGCAGCACGCAGCGCCCCTCAAACCCCGACGAAGAAATCAAGAGCGCCTTCGCCATCAAAGTGGGTGACTGCTTCAATGACCCGCTGGTAGACGAGGGAGAACTCGTTCAAGATATTGCGATCGTCTCCTGCTCAAAACCACATGATGAAGAAGCATATTTTGCCGTAAACATGACGGAGGCGAACTACCCGGGGGAGCAACCCATTCAAGACTTCGCCCAAAACTCGTGCCTCCCCAATTTCTTTGACTTCATTGGGGCGGATTCCACCTACCACGGCAACCTCGACTACGGGTACTTCTTCCCGTCAAGCGGAAGCTGGGATGACGGAGACCGAGAGATTCTTTGCTACGTCTACGACCTTGACGAGCAAGTGACCGGCACACTCAAGGACTCCGCGAAGAGTTAAGGGCAACCCTGTCACGTAACAAAACCAACCCGTTGCTGTGGTGACTCCGGCGACGTGGGGCAATCTTTCGACATCGAGGAAACTTCTCCTTTTGTGGGTTGTCGCGGCGTTCGCCCCCTCGCTAAGCTGCTCCAAGCCGCGACTACGCTCGGGATACATCTAAGGGAGCCCCAAACAACATGAGCCTGCCGAAAATTGCCACGCTGGCAACAATCACCGTGATGGCCACACTTGCCATCTCCTTGAGCGGATGCAGCGCCTTCGGCCCTGAAAAGCCGAGCGTTTTTTCACTCAAAGTCGGTGACTGTTTCAATGACCCATCTGCGAAGTCCGACGATGTGGTATCCGAAGTTGAGATCGTGAAGTGCAAGTCCGCGCACGACAACGAAATTTTTCACCATGCACTCATGACCGGCAGCACCTACCCAGGCACCGATGGCGCCTATGCCCAGGCTGAAGAAGCGTGCGCCCCTACCTTCTTCGACTTCATCGGATTCTCGGGTGACCCAGCAGGCTACGAGTACGAACTGGAGTACTCCTACTTCGTGCCAACACAAGACAGCTGGGACAACGCCAACGATCGAGCAATCGACTGCTTCGCTTACAACGCCGACGCCTCTCAGCTCACCGACACCCTCGAAGGTGCGGCAAAGTAGTTCTTTTCGCTGAACCCGAACAGTGAGCTCCCGCAGGGTTGCCTCCGGGTCGGTAACCTGAGTTAACCGATTCGGAGGGCCATGCGAGCTGTAATTTTTCATGAATTTATTGGGACACCCGAACTCGCAGACGTTC
>JBDSUT010000079.1:0-7763 GCA_039927595.1 Terrimesophilobacter sp. | reverse complement strand
CACCACCAATTTTACCAACACGACTAGTTCAAGCGTCACCGTACCGGCCGGCGTCGCCGTTGGTGACGTCCTCATTATTGCTTTGGCGCTGAACAACCTTGAGTGGGCGACCGCTATCGACGCGGATCACGAGTTCGCTAAAGCGCAGCTTGGTCGACGAGAACGCGAGATTTTGCAACTCTATGCGTCCGGGCTCCCGCTCAAGATGGCGGCAGAGAATTTGGGGATCGGTTACTCCACCGCGCGCGAGTACCTCGACCGCATCAGGGTCAAATACGTGGAGGTGGGTCGCCCCGCGCCGACCAAAGTCGATCTTCTGCGTCGCGCGGTGGAAGACGGGATTCTTCCCCAGCTCGACACAGACCTAGAGGACGTTGGCTGAGCTCGCGGTCACCGCGGTCGCATTGCGGCAAGGCGGGCCGATAAACAGGGTAAAAATGGAGGTCGTTGCCTCCCGCTCCGCGGCAGGATTTGGATTGCTGTTTGGGGCGCAGACGTTTCCCGTCATGCTAGGGCAAGTTTCCCTTCTGCAATCGACCTGGTTTTGGGGTTACAACATCGCCATCTTTGGCGGGCTGCTGTTGGCGGTTGTCGCCTCGATGCTGCGTCGCTACGTTCGGCCCGTAAATACCTGGGTGGCGCTCGCGTATCTGGTGGCGATGGGAACATGGCCATGGGCCTACGTGGATGGCGCGGCAATGCCCTTGGAGCGACCGTGGCTGTGGTTTATATGCACGGTGGCGACGGCCGCTGCGGTGATCGCGTTCTCGCGGTGGGTTGCGGCCGTCTATGTTGTCGCGGCGCCTTTGGTGTACGGAATCGTCCGGATGACTCCCTCTGGCGGGCAAGCTCCGTGGGAGATGGCGGCCCTGGATGTCATCTATGCCATTTTGCTTGGTGGGGTTGTGCACGTCATCGTGACGCTGCTCAGAGGAGCAGCAGCTTCCGTCGACGCTGCGCAGTCCACCGCCATCGCACGCTACTCTCACGCAGTGCGCCAGCATGCGACAGAGGTTGAGCGGGTGCAAGTGGACTCGATCGTGCACGATAGCGTTCTCACAACCCTGATTTCTGCCGCACGTGCGTATTCCCCCGAAGCGATGTTGCTGTCGGCGACGATGGCGAATAATGCGATGGGTCACCTGCGCGATGCGGCGGCGGCCACGCCGGATGATGACTCTCTTGTGGGAGCTGAATTCGTGGCTGACCGCATTGTGGATGCCGCCACAACTCTTGCTTCGTCCTTCACGATCAGGGTTATGGGCGTTGGCGCTGGTGCACTCCCCTCCCACGTCGCCGAGGCGCTGTTTTCAGCTGCCGTGCAGGCGATGGTCAACAGCGATCACCACGCGGGTGATGGCGATGATGTTAAGCGCTGGCTGCGCATCACGGGGGCGGGCGCGGATGGTCTCGAGATTGAGGTTGGCGACACCGGCGCGGGCTTCATTCTTGACGAGGTTCCGGCAGAGCGCCTGGGATTGCGCGTATCGATCATGGAGCGCGTGCTGAATGCCGGTGGAATCGTGCACATCGTCTCGGGCCTTGGCGAGGGTTCCGTCATCAACATCCGCTGGCCGGACCCCGACCTCATCGATGCGGAGGCCGTGCTGTGATTTCAATTCCTCGGTACATCATCGTCGCACTCGCCGCCGTCTTCTCGGGGTATCACGTGTTGCTGGCCGTGTATTCGATGCAGGCAGCGAGTGACAGGTTTCCGTACCTCGTGGCGATGGTTTTGTACGCGCTTGCGACGGTGGTGAGTTTGTGGCCGGCGAAGACGCTTCGCATGCCGATCTGGATGGGCATCATGAATGTCGTGGTGTGCGCTGCCATGCCGCTCCTGGTCGCACCCCAATTGGACCTTCACGGTACGGTGGGATCTGACTATTCGACGTGGTATCCGGCCGCCGTGGGAACGCTCATGGTCATCACGTCAACGCGAAAGCGGCAATTTTTGGCCTGGACAGGTGTAGCGTTCCTCGCCATTCACACTGCGATTTGGGCTGGCGTACCGGCGTTGGCCACCCTCGGTGTTGTGGGCAGTCTGGTGTGGGTTGGGGTGTCTCACGTGCTCTCCCATTCGCTGACAAAAATAGCGAAGGATGCCCGTCAGTACGCGGTGGCCGAGCGGGAGGCCGCGGAGTGGCAGGCGGCCCAGGAGGCGCACGTCTTTGAGCGCCAGTTCCGACTTCGTCAAACAAACAGGATGGCTTTGCCCATGCTGCGACAGATTGTGTCGACTCATGGTGACCTGACTCCGGAACAGCGCAAAGAGTGTGTCTACCTTGAGGCCGCTATTCGCGACGAGATCCGCGGTCGCAAGTTGCTCAATGACCGGGTGAGAGCTCAGGTGATGCACGCGCGTCGTCGAGGCTCCATTGTCACGCTGTTGGATGAGGGAGGAATCGACGACCTCTCGCCAGACGACTTAGAGCGAGTGCTCAATACCCTTGCGGACGCACTCAAGAATTCACGCACTGACCGCGTGGTCGCGCGCACCGCCGCTGAGGGTTCGGCAACAGCCGTGACCGTGGTTGGTCTCAACTCACCAGACGGCGGCGACGCTAGCGCGCTGGGGCGCACCGTCGAGGACCAAGACGACGACGAGGTGGACCTGTGGATGGAGATACCTCGCAGGGGCTAGCGTCACCTCCGTGTGGTCGCCACGGAAGTCTGGTTGCCACTGAGGGTCTGGTCGCCATCGAAACCTGGTTCAGTGGCGTGGGGGACAAATGCAGAAGGGCCGGAGAGTGATTCTCCGGCCCTTCGCTAAGTTTCGAGTCAGGGCAATAACCCGAATACTGCCCTGACTCGCCCCCAAACCGCTAGCCCTCTTACCCTTGTTGGCTATTGGTTTGTGATGTTGCTCGTATCGAGGAACACCTAGCACTTAATTGTGGGGTCAATAGACGATAACTGAAAGTCGTCACTTCAGGGGACTTTTGGGGTACAAATTTTAGAAAGTTTTTTCTGGAAACTCGGCGTTTTGAGTCCTTTGGGCAATGCTGATTCTCTTAATGGGGTACGAGTACTCTGGTTTCACGCGTGATTCGTGCATAATATGGCGAAAAGTTGCGTACGTCGTCAGGTTATTGCGACATCCGCGAGTCGACACAATTTTTCACGGCGGCCTGAAGTTCGTGGCCCCAATAAGGGGGGTTGGTCACGAAAAGCTACGCCACCGAGACAATCCGGGCAGAATCGGGGTACGAATTGGCCGTTGACTCTGAGTCCATGCGCTGGCCGATTTCTCTTCGGCGCGGGCGCGTGTGCCTTCCAGCTCAGCGGCCATCGACTCGAGAACCGACACCACTGCCGCCAATTCTTCTGGTGTGGGATCTCCGCGCACGACACGAATTTCTTGACCGTGAGTCATAGCGGGATGTTCCCGTGCTTCTTTGGTGGCAGGCTTGCGCGCTTGGTGCGCAATGCCCGCAAAGCTTTGATCACGGCAACGCGGGTTGCCGCCGGTTCGATGATTCCATCGAGCTCGCCACGCTCGGCCGCCAGGAACGGACTCGCCACGTTGTAGGTGTACTCGTTGGCAAGCCGAGTGCGCACCTCTGCGACGTTCTCACCGTTGGCCTCAGCGGCCTTGATCTCACCGCGGTACAGAATGTTCACGGCGCCCTGACCACCCATGACCGCGATCTCTGCGGTCGGCCAAGCGTAGTTCAGGTCTGCGCCAAGCTGCTTGTACCCCATCACGATGTAGGCGCCGCCGTATGCCTTGCGCGTGATCACCGTAACAAGTGGCACGGTGGCCTCCGCGTAGGCGTAGAGCAGTTTGGCGCCACGACGGATCACACCTGTCCACTCTTGGTCAGTACCGGGAAGGTATCCCGGAACATCCACGAGGGTGAGGATGGGGATGGAGAACGCATCGCAGAAGCGAACGAAGCGGCTGGCCTTCTCACCCGCCTCGATATTGAGGGTGCCCGCCATCGCGTTCGGTTGGTTTGCGACGATGCCGACAGAGCGCCCCTCGACGCGACCAAAGCCGACAACGATGTTGGGTGCGTACAGAGGCTGGGTTTCGAGGAAGTCGCCGTTGTCCACAATGTGCTCGATGACGGTTTTCATGTCATACGGCTGGTTGGGGGAGTCGGGGATGATGACGTTCAGTTTGCGGTCGTCGTCCGAAATCTCCAGCTCAACATCGCTCTCGTAGATGGGGTGCTCCGCGAGGTTGTTATCGGGGAGGAACGACAACAGCGCTCTGGCGTAGTCGAGGGCGTCATCCTCATCGCTCGCGAGATAGTGGGAGACGCCAGACTTCTGATTGTGGGTGAGGGCACCGCCGAGCTCCTCCATGCCGACGTCCTCGCCCGTGACGGTCTTGATCACGTCGGGGCCCGTGACGAACATTTGGCTCGTCTTGTCCACCATGATCACGAAGTCGGTGAGGGCAGGTGAGTACACCGCTCCACCCGCCGCTGGGCCCATGATGATCGAGATCTGCGGGATGACACCGGATGCTTGAGTGTTGAGTCGGAAGATCTCGCCGTACTTGCCGAGCGCGACAACGCCCTCCTGAATGCGGGCACCACCGGAGTCGAGCATGCCGATGATGGGAACGCCCACCTTCATGGCGTGCTCCATGACCTTGATGATCTTCTCGCCAGCAACCTCGCCGAGAGATCCACCGAAGATCGTGAAGTCCTGTGCGTACACGGCAACCTGACGGCCGTGGATGGTACCGAGGCCAGTCACTACGGAGTCGCCGTAGGGGCGTGCAGCATCCATTCCGAAGGCGTGGGTGCGGTGGCGCACGAACTCGTCGAGCTCGACGAAGGATCCGTGATCGAGTAGTTGGTCGATGCGCTCGCGCGCCGTCTTCTTGCCGCGCTTGTGCTGCTTCTCGATCGCTGCCTCACCGCTGGCCGTCACAGCCTCGTGATAGCGGTGTTTGAGGTCAACAAGCTTGCCTGCGGTCGTGTACAGGTCGGGAGAATTCTTATCGTCGGTCACGGAAGTCACTTTACCGTCAGGTGGACGCTGCGATGGCGGCGACGCCAAGGAACACGGCAATCACACCGACAACCTGAATGGGTTGAAGATGTTCTCGAAGCAGCCGCCAACCCAGCAGTACGGTGATCACAGGGTAGAGCGAGGCCAGTACCGCCACGACGGTGAGGGGCGCGACCGTGCTGGCTATCGCGAACGACAGACTTGCGGTGATCCCCAGAATTCCGATGGCGATGATGCCAACAAGACTCTTGCCGGCGGCCCTCGGAACCTGATGGAGCACCACAGCGCCGATCCCATAGATGAGTAAGACGACAAGGCTGTTGGAGACGAGGGTTGTTGTCACGTTAAAGGCGCTGCCCAGCGCCACGGAGAGGTTGGCGATACCAAAACCGATCGCGGCGATGACGGCGAGGATGATGGGTTTCGGGCCGTGACCGGCAGTGTGTGTGCGCACCTCGGGTCCGCTCGCAAGCACTGTGCCCAGCACGGCCACGATGAGGCCGAGGCCAAGCATCCAGGTCAGTTGGTCGCCCGTAGCGAGTCCGACTCCGACCGGCACGAGAACACTCAGCGACGTGATGGGCGCCACGACGCCCATCGTTCCGATGGCGAGAGCCTTGAACAAGCTTGATACCGCCACTGCGGTGGCAACTCCACCCACGACACCCCAAAAGAGGGAACCTTGCCAGTTGACCAGCGGCGACTCGAAAAACATGCGCGGCAGGATGGCGATTGTTGCGACGATCTGCGAGAGCAGGAGCACTGTGATGAGCGGTACTTTGCGGGAGAGCGCGCCGCCAAGAAAGTCTCCGATTCCGAGAAAAACGCTCGCTACGAGCGCGAGGACTGCACCAACCATCATGCGCGGTACATCTCAAGCTGGGCGACGAAGCCCTCCACAGTCAGTGGCCTTTCAGGCCAGTGCAGGGCTTCCGCGAGTCGACCAAGTTGTGGAGCTTCGACCCGGGCTTGACGAAGAACTTCATCCTGGGCGAAAACTTCTGATGGCGTTCCATCGGCAAGGATCGCTCCTCGAGCCATCGCCACGACGCGGTCAAAATTCTCGGCGCAAAAGTCCATGTCGTGGGTGATGGCGATGACCGTGCGCCCCTGGGCCACAAGGTTCGCGACGATCGTGGCAATCATTCGCACACCGCGCTCGTCCTGCCCGGTGGTTGGCTCGTCAAGGACCACGATGGGGGTGTCCATGGCGAGCACTGCCGCGAGGGCGACTCTTTTCCGTTCAGAAAGTGACAGGTGATGAGGGTGTGTTTCCGCCTCGGCAGTAAGCCCGGTTTGCTCCAGCGCTGCAGCCACCAAAGCGGCCGCACGATCCGGGGCGAACCCAAGATTTTTTGGTCCGAAGGCCACGTCGTCGATGACCTTGCGCGCGAAAAGTTGCTCGTCGGGGTTCTGAAAGACGTAACCGACCCGCGCCGAGAGCTCGGCAATCGAATGGCCCTTGGTTTCCCAGTCCCCCACCGCAACGGTGCCGATGGTGGGTTGGAATATTCCGTTGAGGTGACGCACGAGCGTCGTCTTGCCTGCGCCGTTCTGCCCGACGATGGCGAACCGTTGCCCCGCGGGGATGCTGAGGTCGATGCTTTTTACCGCCTCGACGCCTGAGGGGTAGGTGTAGCTGACACCCGTGAAGGACACGTCCATGTCAGGCCCCTTTCGTGTTGCGATAGGAAGCAAATGTTGACACCGCGTCGGTCAACGACACCGGGAGTTCGGTATCGCTGGCAAGGAGGCCCCGGTCTCGTGCAGTTTTTGCCGCCGCCGTAAACCTGGTGGTCCCCACACCCCATTCCTCCAAGCGTGAATCGGTGAGCATGGTGCGAGACGGGCCCTCAGCGATGAGGAGTTGGTGGTCGGCGAGAACGTGAACCCTGTCGGTGTGCTCACGCAGCAGCTCAAGTTTGTGCTCAAAAATTACGATGGTCACTCCCGTGTCGCGCAGCTTCGACATGACATCAAAGACCATGCGTGTGCCACCGGGGTCCAGTTGTGAGGTGGGTTCGTCCATGACAAGCACCGGCGTGCGCATGATGATAATGGAGGCGATGGCGACGAGTTGTTGTTGCCCGCCCGAGAGTGCGTATGGTGAGCGATCCAGAAGGTCACCGATGCTGAGGAGCTCTGCCATCTCGTTGACCCGCTCAGCCATTTCCTCGCGGGGGGTGCCCAAGTTTTCCAACCCGAAGGCCAGCTCTTCGCGCACCGTGAATTTCGCGCCAGAGATTTGGTTGAAGGGACTTTGGATGACGAGGCCCACATGCGAGACGGCATCCGCGAGGGTGGCGTCGGCGATGGTGACACCGTCGACCACGACGGTGCCGGTCAGCTCACCGCCATCTACGTGAGGGATGAAACCAGAAATGATCTTCGCGAGCGTCGTCTTTCCTGAACTGGATGCCCCGACGATGCCGGTCACTGAGCCAGCAGGGATCGACAGATTCATGTGTGACAGCACGAAATGGTCGGTGTCGGGGTAGGCGTAGGAGACGTCGTTGAGCTCTATCACAGCAGTCCTAACAGGATCGGGGTCGCGACGGCCGCGAGTGCGAGGACGATGAAAAGCCATCGGGCGATGCGTTGAGGCATGCTGTCGGGCACCGGGATGAGGGAGGTTCGTTTGGCGGTAGACCCGAAGGCTCTGGCCTCCATCGCCGTCGAGCGCTCCTCCACATCAGTGAACATGCCGAGTACGAGGGGACTGAGTAGCGGAAGCATGACTTTCATGCGTCGAAACGGGCTTCCTTTGAGGCTGAGACCGCGAGCTTGCTGGG
>JBDSUT010000078.1:0-4819 GCA_039927595.1 Terrimesophilobacter sp. | reverse complement strand
GCGAGACAGTGGCAGAGGAGACAACGCATAGCCGCCCACCCGAGGGTGGACGCGAGGTGCTTCAACGGGGGCTTTACTTCGAGGAGTTCGAGGTGGGCACTCGGTATCTCCACCGTCCGGGGAGAACAATCTCTGAGGCAGACAATATTCTTTTCACCACGATGACGATGAACACTCAGTCGCTTCATCTGGATGCCGCGTGGTCCGCCACTCAACCTTTTGGTCAACGACTGGTCAACTCGATGCTGACACTCTCGATACTCGTGGGCAGTTCCGTCGCCCAGCTCACCCAAGGAACGATCGTCGGCAACCTTGGGTTTGAGAAGGTTGCCTTTCCGCACCCCGTCTATCACGGAGACACACTGTACTCAGAGACATTGGTGACGTCGAAGAGGTTATCGAAGTCCCGCCCTGGTCAGGGGATTGTGACGCTTGAGCACACCGCAAAAAATCAGGATGGCGTGACGGTCGCGACGGCGCTGCGCAGCACTCTCGTGTGGTGTGAGACGGTGGCGCCGTGAGTTTTGACTTTGCCCCTGCGCTCCTGTTTTGTCCGGCTGATCGGCGAGACAGGTACGACAAGGCTGCGCAGCGGTCTCCCGCGGTGATCCTTGACCTTGAAGATGCTGTCGCTCCGGCAGACAAGCCGGCCGCGCGGGAGGCGCTTGGCGCACACCAACTAGATCCAGCTACGACGATTGTGCGCGTCAACGCCGCAAACACGGCTGATTTTACCGCCGATGTTGCCGCATTGGAGCGCACAAACTACCGCACGGTGATGCTCCCCAAAGCGTCATCGCCGCACCAACTTCGGGCCCTTGACGGCTACGGTGTTATTGCACTGTGTGAGACTGCCGAAGGCGTGTTGGCGGCGCCAGCTCTGGCTGCTCACGAGTCAGTGATTGCCCTGATGTGGGGTGCAGAAGATTTGGTGGCGTCACTCGGGGGCACCTCGAGTCGGGACACCAAGGGGCGGTACCGGCAGGTCGCGCGTCATGCGCGTTCCACGATTCTTCTGGCCGCGAGCGCCTACGGTAAGGCAGCAATTGATGCCGTTCACGTGAATATCGTTGATCTCGATGGGCTTGCTGAAGAGGCGAAGGATGCGGCGGCAAGCGGGTTCGCGGCGAGCGCGTGCATCCATCCCGACCAGGTGCCCACGATTCTCACGGCGTATATTCCGACGGTTGCTGAGTTCGCGTGGGCGCAGAGCCTCATTGCTGCCGCATCGAAGGAGCACGGTGTGTTTCGGCACGAGGGAATGATGGTGGATGAGCCGGTTTTGCGGCATGCCGCTGGCATTCTTCGGCGTGCGGCAAACCGAAAGTAGCCCCCTATTCACCAGATTGGCTATTCTGCATTTTAGCTATATAGTTTAGGTGTGACTACAGATCTACCCATCGCGGCGCTCAAAGCCGAATTCTTCAAAGCCCTCGCCCATCCGTTGCGCATTCGTGCGCTTGAGACACTCACCGATTCCGCCCACGCAGGCAAAAGTGTTTCCGTGGGTGAGTTGGCCGAACTGCTGGGCGTCGAGATAACCCAGGTTTCGCAACAGCTTGCCGTGTTGCGCCGCGCGAATATTGTGACGACCCGGCGAGAAGGCAACACCATTTATTACTCGGTGCGTGACCCTCGAATGACAGAGCTGCTCTCGGTCGCTCGGCAGCTTCTCCTCGCCCACCTTCAGGACTCCCAGTCACTTCTTGCCTCACTTGAAGAGGAGGGATCGACGGAGGCAGCAGCTATTGCCTCGACCCCGTGAGACGTCGGATGACTGCGGGTGGCCGGTTCCTGATCGGCCTTCTGCCTTCGCGAGCTGACTTCGTTCCCATGAAGAAGTCACCGGGCAGAGACATCCTGGCCGGGATCACCGTCGCGATTGTTGCGCTTCCGCTTGCCCTCGCTTTCGGAGTTGCTTCGGGGCTGGGCGCTGAAGCGGGGCTCACCACGGCCATCATCGCGGGCGCGCTTGCCGCAATTTTCGGTGGCAGTAATCTTCAGGTTTCTGGGCCAACGGGGGCGATGACTGTTGTGCTCATCCCCGTTGTTCACCAGTTTGGCCCCGCCGGCGTGCTTCAGGTGGGGGTCATGGCCGGGATCGTTCTCCTCGGGCTCTCACTCTCAGGAGTTGGTCGGTACGTTCGTTTCCTTCCCTCCTCCCTCGTGGAGGGCTTTACCGCCGGAATTGCCGTAGTCATCGCCCTTCAGCAGCTTCCCAACATCCTTGGGGTGACGGCGGGCGACCAAGAGAAGGTGTGGCAGATTGCTGGGGATGCGCTCGTGCGGTTCGCGCGGGATCCTCACTTGATCGCCGTGCTGATCGCTTTCGGAGTCGCCGCGGTCATGCTGTTGGGTGCCCGCTGGAAGCCAGCACTGCCGCTTTCTTTGCTCGCTGTTGCTGCTGCCACCGCCGTCGCCTATTTTTTCGCACCTGATCTCGATGTCGTGGGTGCGCTACCTCGAGGAATTGAACCGCCCAGTAGCGGGTTTCTTGACCCGGGAACGTTGACGGCCCTCTTTCCGTCAGCAGTCGCGGTGGCGGCCCTCGCGGCGTTAGAAAGTTTGTTGTGCGCGACAGTTGCCGACGCCATGAGCGTCGGGCAGCGCCACAACCCGGATCGCGAGCTCTTCGGGCAAGGAATAGCGAATCTCGTCGTGCCGTTCTTCGGGGGAGTCCCCGCGACGGCGGCGATCGCCCGAACGGCGGTCAACGTTAAAGCCGGTGCGCGGTCACGGCTCTCGTCCATCACGCACTCCGCTGTGCTGCTCATGTTTATTCTGGTTGCCGCGCCGCTCGTGGGTATCATTCCACTTGCAGCGCTCGGCGGTGTGTTGCTGGCAACAACCGTGCAGATGGTGCAGGTGGGCGCCATTAAGAGCATCATTCGCTCGTCGAAAGGCGAGGCGATGGTTCTCATCCTCACTTTTGCGGTCACCGTGGCAATCGACCTCGTGACCGCAGTGATTGTCGGGCTCGCGTTGGCCGGAATCTTTGCGCTGCGCGCCGTGGCAAAATCTGCTCAAGTGCAGCGCGTTCCGCTTGACCGCTCGGATCATGCGGATGAAGAACAGCGGCTCCTCGACGACCGAATAGTTGCGTTTCGACTCGATGGGGCGCTGTTTTTTGGTGCGGCGCATCGCTTTCTTCTTGAACTCAGTGACGTCACAGATGTCGCTGTTGTCATCCTGCGGATGGGCCGCTTGAGCACCATCGACGCCACAGGTGCGCTCATGCTGGATGACGCGATCGTGAGGCTGGAGCGCAAGGGCATCACCGTGCTGCTCTCGGGAATTCGACCAGGACACCAACGAGTACTCTCGGCCCTCACGTCGGCGCCGCGGCTCATGGAATCCGGTCACGTCTTCGAAGAGACACCAGACGCTATCGCTCGCGCACGCGAACTGGTGGCTCGATAAACCTCTAGGCCTTGGCTGGTGTCGACGAGAGGGCGGTGAACTGCGCGCGAGCGATAACGTTATTGCGCATAATAAATCCCAGAACTGCGGGGGTCGCGCCCTCTGGTAGTTCGAGGTGGGCAACGTCCAGCGCGGAGACCGTGAAGACGTAGCGATGATCGCCGTCGCCGGGCGGTGGCCCAGCCCCCTCGAAGCGTTTGGCCCGTGACTCGTTCGAAATCGTGATGGCGCCCTTGGGGAGAAGCCCCGACTCTGGGTTTCCCGCGTCCGCTGGCAATGCCGTGACGGAGCCGGGAATATCGTGAACGGCCCAGTGCCAGTAGCCGCTGCCCGTGGGGGCATCCGGATCGAACACGGTCACCACAAAACTTTTCGTGTGCTCCGGTGCACCGTTCCAGCTGAGAGTGGGAGAGCGGTCCTCGCCACCAAAGCCTGTTGCTCTTGCCCAGAGAGGCAGGTATTCGCCTGGCCGAACCTCGGGGCTACACACGTCAAACTCAGGAACTAACGGCAGGCGCCAATTGGGGTCGTTCACCACGTGATCACATCCTTTGAAGGGCCAAACGCCGAAAGCGCTTCCACCGATAGTAAAACACTGATAACGATCGGCGGGGGAAACCTCTAAGTTCCTGAGAGTTGGCATAGCCTCAGGCCGTGCCCAACGTGTTGCCAGCGAACGAAGCGGATGCCCGCTTCCCCACGCTCACTCGTCGGCGCACGCTGGGCGAGGGTGGACCTCGAGTCTTTCCGATAGCGATCGGAGGCAACGCATTCGGATGGACGGCTTCTGAAGATTCTGCCTACGGAATACTCGATGCGTATCGCGAATACGGCGGCAACCTTATCGACACCGCCGATTCTTATGCGGGTGGCCGCAGCGAGGCAATCATCGGTGACTGGCTCACATCGCGCAAGGTTCGCGACCACTTCGTCATCGCAACAAAAATTGGCAAGATCGCCGAGATCCCGGGGTTGTCGGCCGGGGCGGTGACGGCGGCAATCGAAGCGAGCCTTCGGCGATTGCGCACGGATCACATTGACGTGCTCTTTCTGCACTGTGACGACCGTTCGGTGGATTTTGAAGAAACACTTGTTGCCATTGATGAGAACGTTCGCCGAGGCACAGTGCGCTTCGTCGGGGCAGCAGACCATTCTGCTAACCGCATTCTTGAAGCTCGCATCATCGCGGCCCAATTCGGGCTCACTCCGTTCACGGCAATCCAGTGTCGGTACAACGTGCTGCACCGCACGGAGTTTGAGGGGTCACTCGCCTCTATCGCCGAGCAGCAGTCCTTGGGTTTCATGGCCAGGTTTGCGCTAGATGGCGGTTTTCTCGCCGGAAATTATCGCTCCAGAACGGAATTGGACCTCAATTCCACCGGAAATATCGTTCTCGGTG
>JBDSUT010000077.1:0-9845 GCA_039927595.1 Terrimesophilobacter sp. | reverse complement strand
TCGCTGACTCTTGATCTGCTTAACGAAGATGGGAATCAGCGCGGCACGCACGACGAGCACGAGCCCGACGATGGAGAGCACCCACGTCGTCCCGGCTGCCGGATCCAACTGAAGAACGGCGGTGAAGAACCAGTGAAAGGCAACCAAGATAGCTTCGATGGCCCACTTGATGGGCCAGAGGATGGTGCCAAAGAAATCCATGAGGGGGTCAAGCCTTTCCGTTGGAAGGAATCACGAAACCGAATCGCGTGACACCGTACTTTGAGCGGGAGTTTGTGGGAACGTCATCGACACCGCCGGCCGCCCAGGGATGGCAACGCGCGAGGCGACGAGATCCGAGCCAGAGGCCCTTGATCACGCCGTATTCTTGAATAGCGTTGAGAGCGTAGTGCGAGCAGGAAGGGTAGTAGCGACAGACATCACCATAAAGTGGAGAGATCACCGCTCGATAGACGCGCAGAATTAACACACACACGTTGCGTGGCAGCAGCAGAATAAAAGTCACGGCGTTTCTCATCCGAGTTCCACACCCTTCACGGATGACGCAAACTCACGGCGAACAGTTGCCCAATCGGAATCCGCGGACACCGGCAACGCACGCACAACAACATCCGCGCCAGAGAAACCAGAGTCGACCAGTTCACGCGCGGCTGCTTTGAACCTGCGGCGAACGAGGTTGCGCCTCACTGCGTTTCCCACCTTCTTCGTGACGACAAAACCGAATCGCGCTGGCACCCGATCTCCCGTAGGAACCACGCTCACCGCCATGGTTGACATCGACTGACGCTTGCCACGTCGAAGAACACCACGGAAGTCGGCTGCCGTTAGCAGGCGATTCGTTCTCGCCAACAATGTCGACTTAAGCGGAAATCTCTGTGCGCCCCTTGCGGCGACGCGCGCTCAAAATGGCACGGCCGGCGCGAGTACGCATGCGCAAACGGAATCCGTGCACCTTGGAGCGACGGCGATTGTTGGGCTGAAAAGTTCTCTTAGTCATTGCATTATCTCCACAGTGTCATGATCTCCACTGGGCAATCAGCAACACAAACGCTGGGCCCCGGGAAGTAGGGTGCCTATTCGGCAGAAGTCAACTGATTAAAACTACGTGGTTAAAGCCGCAGGGTCAAACCCTAAGCCCAGAACTGCATCACCTTCTCCCCAGTTGTTCACAACTATTTGACCACTGACTCCCTCGACAAACTAAGGTGGTGACACTGCACAGTCGGTGGATAACCCTGTGAGTAACTAACGAGCTAGATGAAGAGGAACGATGGAAGACGCCCTAGACCCAACGCGGGACCTCTGGCAATCCATCATGGATTCCCTGCGCTCAGACGATCGAATCACTCCCCAACTGGAGGGCTTCTTATCTCTCGTCGAACCCAAAGGAGTAATGGCGGGAACCCTTTACCTCGAGGTTCCCAACGACCTCACCCGTGGCATGCTCGAGCAGAGAATTCGACTGCCACTTCTCAACGCGATCGCAGCCCTCAGCGACGACCAATCTGTGTCAACTTTTGCGATTGTTGTCAATCCCGAAATCTCCCACGACTTCTTGGACTCGTCGATGGAAACTTCAGAGCAGCCGTACGTCGAACAAAATCTCAATCCCACGCCCGTAGATTCCGGACGACGTTCAGACTCGCGTCTGAATCCGAAGTACAGCTTCGATAATTTTGTTATCGGTGGGTCCAACCGATTCGCTCATGCTGCAGCTGTCGCCGTCGCAGAGGCTCCCGCGAAGGCATACAACCCTCTCTTCATTTATGGTGAGTCTGGCTTAGGGAAGACTCACCTTCTCCATGCCATCGGTCATTATGCGGAGAGCCTGTACCCAGGGATCCGCATTCGATACGTGAGTTCAGAGGAATTCACCAACGACTTCATTAACTCCATTGCCCAAAATAGGGCCTCGGCATTTCAGTCCAGGTACCGTGAGATTGACATTCTCCTGATCGATGACATCCAGTTCTTACAGGGCAAAGACTCCACTCAAGAGGCCTTCTTTCACACTTTCAACACTCTGCACGATCACAACAAGCAAGTGGTGATCACCAGCGACCTGCCTCCAAAACATCTCACCGGATTCGAGGACCGGATGCGATCTCGTTTCGAGTGGGGTCTTATTACCGACGTTCAGGCTCCAGAGCTCGAAACACGAATCGCAATTCTGCGCAAGAAAGCTCAGAGTGAACGCCTTCAGGTACCAGACGAGATCCTCGAATACATGGCCTCTAAAGTGTCGTCGAATATTCTGGAACTAGAGGGAACCCTGATCCGGGTTACCGCTTTCTCTAGCTTAAATAAGACTCCCGTCGATCTTGCTCTCGTCCAAACCGTCCTCAAAGATCTGATCACGCTGGACGAAGACAACGTGATTGCGCCGGTGGACATTATTAGCAACACTGCCGACTACTTCAAATTGACGATGGATGACTTGTACGGACCTTCACGATCGCAGGCAATAGCTACCGCACGCCAGATCGCGATGTACTTGTGCCGCGAGCTAACGAACCTTTCACTTCCCAAAATTGGTCAGCTCTTTGGTGGCAGAGATCACACCACTGTGATGTACGCGAATAAGAAAATCAGTGAGTTGATGAAAGAACGCAGGTCAATTTATAACCAAGTCACGGAACTCACCAGTCGAATAAAGCAGAATCACCGCTACAACAAGAACTAAACAGGCGCACTGCCAACATGTGCATAACTTGTGGATAAGTTTGATGTCGCGTGTGTAAAACACAGGAGAGTTGTGGGTTTGTCCAAGAACGCAATCACTCTTGTCTTGGCTTTAGGCGCCACCATGAACACCGTGTCCACATCTCACACCGTTGTAGTTTCCCGCTATCCACGACGAAATTGTGAACTCTCCACAGTTCCCACAGCGGTTAATATCATTAGTTCTTTAAAGAATGAATGGCGAAGAAAATAACCCTTAAGCATTCAAGGCTCTACCGTGTGCCAGTATTAAGACCCGGACCGCACTCGCATCGACAGAGGTGACCATGAAGTTCCAAGTCAATCGTGACGTCTTCAGTGAGGCTGTTTCTTTCGCTGTGAAGCTGCTGCCTCAACGAACCACGCTGCCCATCTTGAGTGGCGTGTTGATTGACGCTCGAGAAGACGGACTCACGCTGTCTTCGTTCGACTACGAGGTTTCGACGCAAACAACGATTACTGCGCAGGTTGATGAGGGCGGCAGGGCGCTTGTCTCGGGCCGACTCCTGGCCGACATCGCGAGTCGCCTTCCTAACGCACCCGTAAATGTATCTACCGATGGCTCAAAGATCATCGTAAGGTGTGGAAGCGCAAACTTCACCCTCTTAAGCATGCCCGTTGAGGAATACCCCACTCTCCCCGTGATTGGGGATCCGACGGGCTTGCTTCCCGCGGAGGCATTTTCGACCGCTGTCTCTCAAGTTGCCGTGGCGGCAAGTAGAGACGACGTCACCCCGGTCATCACCGGTGTACAACTTGAGGTGACAGAAAACAGCCTGAGCCTTGTCGCAACGGATCGCTATCGTGTTGCCATTCGCGAAGTTGATTGGGAGTCTTCTCAGGGCGGCAATTCTGAAACAGTGACCGCTTTGGTGCCGGCCAGAACCCTCATGGAGGTTGGCAAGACCTTTGGACACAGTGGAACAATTTCAGTTTCCATCACGAACAGTGATGATCGCGAGCTCATTGCTTTCAGCGCGGATAAAAAGACGGTAACCTCACTGCTGATCAAGGGAAACTTTCCACCAGTTCGCCGGCTGGTCCCCGAGACCGCCGAAAATTACGCTGTCGTCAATACGGCCGAGCTGATGGAAGCTGTGCGCAGAGTGTCACTCGTGCTCGAGCGCGAAGCGGCACTGAGGTTCTCTTTTAACGTCGATGGGGTAACGCTCGAAGCGATCGGTTCCGAACAGGCCCAGGCATCCGAAACGATTGATGGTCACCTGAACGGCGAAGACACCGTGGTTTCACTTAAGCCTCAATTCTTGCTTGACGGTCTGGGTGCAGTTCATTCGGAGTTTGTGCGCATATCGTTCACCAAGACAGATAATCCAAATAAGCCGGGTCCGGTTCTGATAACGAGCCAGTCATCGAAAGACCAACCGGGCGCCGATAACTACAAGTACTTGTTGCAACCAAACCTCCTGTTGCGATAAGCAGTCGGGTAAGAAGGTTGCCCTCAACGGCGACGTCTTGACAACCTGGTCGCAAGGTAACCTCATCAGAAGGTTACCGACGGAGGTAGAAAAAGAGGTCTCACATGCACATCGGGTTAGTTGGACTCGGCAGGATGGGCAATAACATGCGCGCCCGGCTCAGAAAACACGACATCACCGTCACCGGTTATGACAAGAACCCTGAGGTCACGGATGCCGCAACACTTAAAGACCTTGTCGCAGCACTCCCGGCACCGCGCATTGTGTGGGTCATGGTTCCCGCGGGCGACATCACTCACTCAGTAGTGAAAGAACTTATTGGGCTACTTGACAAAGGTGACTTGATTATCGACGGTGGAAACTCGCGATTTACCGAAGACGAAAGACATGCAGTACTCGCCGACAAACAAGGGATCGGTTTTATGGATGCCGGAGTGTCGGGGGGAGTGTGGGGCCTCGACAACGGATACGGCCTCATGGTGGGCGGCTCAGACGAACACGTAAAACGGAGCATGCCACTCTTTGACGCACTCCGCCCTGAAGGGCCCCGAAACGAAGGCTTCGTTCACGTCGGACCCGTCGGCGCCGGCCACTACGCAAAGATGGTTCACAACGGAATCGAATACGGGCTCATGCAATCTTTTGCTGAGGGCTACGAACTTTTAGACAAACGCAACGACCTCATCAAAGATGTGACCGGAACATTCAAGGCGTGGCAACGAGGAACAGTTGTGAGGTCGTGGTTGCTTGAACTACTTGTGCGCGCTCTTGAACAGGATCCGGACTTCGAGGAAATCGAGGGCTATGTAGAAGATTCCGGTGAAGGACGATGGACGCTCGAAGAGGCCATCGATAACGCCGTACCAATGCCCGCAATTTCGGCATCCATCTTCGCTCGATTTGTTTCTCGGCAAGGCGACGAATCACCAGCGATGAAAGCTGTCGCCGCACTTCGAAACCAATTTGGTGGTCACGCGGTTAAGAAATCTGAATAGCTCAAGGACCGACACAGTGCACTTAATCCCAACGTGATCGTCTCACGACTAAGTCTTACCGACTTCAGAAACTACACGTCGGTAGACCTTGACTTGGTTGTCGGACCAAACCTGTTCGTCGGAGACAACGGGCAGGGAAAGACAAACCTGATTGAATCATTGGGCTATCTCAGCACTCTTGGATCGCACCGGGTCTCTACCGAGCACGCGATGATTCGTCAGGGAGCGGAGGCGGCCATCATTCGGGCACGCGTGCGCCACGAAAAAAAAGAACTGCTCCTCGAAGTTCAACTCAATCGAATTGGCGCAAACCGGGCGCAGCTGAACAAGAACCAGATCAAAGTACGCGAGCTTCCCCGCTACCTGCACACCGTGTTATTTGCGCCAGAAGACCTTGCTCTCGTGCGAGCTGAACCCTCGGGTAGACGACGGTTTCTTGATGAGCTGCTCGTGTTACGAAACCCGCGCTTCACGGGCGTCCTCTCTGACTACGAACGAGTACTTCGGCAGCGCAACACATTGCTTAAGTCGGCCCGGTCAACCGGGTTACGGGGAGCAACCCTTTCGACACTGGATGTGTGGGATGAGCGCCTCATCATGCTGGGTTCCGAAATCATAGAAGCGCGGGGAAAACTAGTGGCGGAGTTGCGACCAAAAGTAGCCCAGGCCTACATAGCCGTCGCCGGCGACGATCACCACGCCGTGTTAGCAAGCAGGCTCAGCATTTTGGCGGGTGATCCGGATGCAGAATCAGAGGACCATGATATTTCTACCGTTCTGACGGCAGAGGATGCCTCCTCAAAATTTAGGGAAGCGCTTGACCGGCTTCGCCGGAAAGAACTGGATCGAGGAATGACGCTTGCGGGACCGCATCGAGACGATCTCATCCTGAGCCTTAACAACATGCCGGCGCGCGGATACGCAAGTCACGGAGAGTCTTGGTCCTTCGCGCTCTCACTCAAGTTAGCTTCCGCTGAGGTTCTGAGAAACGATTCGTCTGTGGGCGATCCGGTGCTGATTCTCGATGATGTGTTCGCCGAACTTGATGTATCCAGGCGACAGCGCCTAGCGGCAGCTGTTGACGGCTTCGAACAGGTACTTATCACAGCGGCAGTTTTTGGTGATATTCCGGACCAGTTGGCAACACATACGGTACGAATCTCCGGCGGGGTGATTGTGCCATGACGACCGAAAATAGCGGCAACGAGCACGTTGCCGTTTTCGAGCGGTTTCGGCGGATATTTGGTGACCGCGCCAGAACGTCTGCCGATGCACGGAAGAGATCAGTGGTGGCACCGGGAGCATCCACACCATTCGGCGGAGGACGTGACCCTCGGGGAATCGCCGAGGTGATGGACGCGTTGACGACCAAACTCGGTTGGACATCACCCCTGGCTCGCTCCGAACTCCTTGACTCGTGGGCCGATCTGGCCGGCGAGGAGACTGCCGCACACTCTTCCCCGGTGGGGATCGTGGAAGGCGTCCTGACGGTCTCCTGCGATTCGACCGCGTGGGCAACCCAGCTGCGACTCATGCGATCTCAGATCCTGACGCGAATCGCACAACGATTCCCGGATGCCGGAATTCAGAGCGTTCGGTTTGAAGGGCCGGGCGTACCCTCCTGGAAAAAGGGCCCTAGATCAATTCCAGGGCGCGGTCCACGCGATACTTACGGCTAAATAGGCAAAATCGGTGGATCAACATCAGTAAAGTCCCCAGATGCCCGAATCTCGCTTTTGGCGCTGCGTCTTTTGATAGAATCAAAAGGTCGTCGAGGCAGCTACTGGTCCAGGAGCGGTGCCCGAAGAATCCATCAGCTAGGAGCTCGATTTATACATGTCAGAAAATCCCAAGAACTCCGAGCCTGACGACAGTTACGGTGCCGACCAGATCCAAGTTCTTGAGGGTCTTGAGGCGGTGCGTAAACGCACCGGTATGTACATCGGTTCGACCGGCCCTCGTGGTCTCCATCACCTTGTCTACGAGGTAGTCGATAACTCCGTCGATGAGGCCCTCGCTGGGCACTGCGATCACATTTTGGTGACCATGCAGAAAGATGGCGGCATCCGCGTTGTCGATAACGGGCGAGGCATTCCTGTTGCTTTGAACAAGCAGGAGAACAAGTCAACCGTCGAGGTCGTTCTCACCATCTTGCACGCGGGCGGCAAGTTCGGTGGTGGTGGATATGCGGTCTCTGGTGGATTGCACGGTGTTGGAGTTTCGGTCGTTAACGCACTCTCGAGCAAATTGGATGTCGAAGTGCATCGCATGGGGCGCGCGTGGCGTCAAGAGTACCGGCACGGTGTTCCGCAGGCACCACTTGCGCAAGAAGAAGAGGTCGAAGGCACAGGGACGATCATCACGTTCTGGCCGAGCACGGACACCTTTGAAACCGTCGATTTTGACTTTGAGACTCTGCGCGCACGATTCCAGCAAATGGCCTTCCTAAACAAGGGTCTCACCATCACGCTCACGGATGAGCGCGATCTTGAAGCGACCGGCGAACCCGTCGTGCAGTCCTACCTTTACGAGAATGGTCTCGTCGACTATGTCGAGTATTTGAACTCTGCGAAGAAGGTGGAAACGATTCACGACGAGATCATTTCGTTCGAATTGGAAGACACCGAACGCAAGATAGCGCTCGAAGTGGCCATGCAGTGGACGACGTCGTATCAAGAGAGCGTGCACACCTACGCGAACACGATCAACACGCACGAGGGGGGAACCCACGAAGAGGGGTTCCGCGCAGCTCTCACCACGCTCGTGAACAAATACGCACGCGAAAAGGGGATTCTGCGCGAAAAGGACGAAAACCTTACGGGCGACGACATCCGCGAAGGGTTGACCGCGGTCATTTCTGTAAAGCTCGCTGAACCACAGTTCGAGGGCCAGACAAAAACAAAACTCGGCAACACTGAAGCAAAGAGTTTCGTTCAGCGCGTTGTAGGCGATCAGTTGAATGACTGGTTTGACCGCAACCCAGACCAGGCGAAAGAAATTATTCGCAAATCGCTGCAGGCGGCGGCCGCGAGGATGGCGGCACGCAAGGCCCGCGAGCAGACCAGACGGAAGGGGTTGCTCGAGTCCGGCGGAATGCCTGGCAAGCTGCGGGATTGTTCGAGTAAAGACCCGAGTCTTTCCGAGATTTTCATCGTCGAGGGTGACTCCGCAGGCGGCTCTGCGGTTCAGGGTCGAAACCCTGAAACTCAAGCAATTTTGCCGCTTCGCGGCAAAATCCTCAATGTCGAGAAAGCACGACTCGATCGAGCGCTGGCAAATAATGAAGTTCAAGCCATGATCACGGCGTTCGGCGCGGGCATTGGCGAGGATTTCGATCCACAAAAGGCCAGGTACCACAAGATCGTGCTCATGGCCGATGCTGATGTTGACGGCCAGCACATCACCACGTTGCTTCTCACACTGTTGTTCCGCTACATGAGACCACTCATCGATCTTGGGTACGTGTACTTGGCGCAGCCGCCCCTCTACCGACTCAAGTGGAGCAACTCCCCGCACGAGTACGTGTATTCAGATCGCGAACGTGACGCACTGGTCGCCGACGGTCTGGCTGCGGGCAAGCGCATCCCCAAGGAGAATGGCATCCAGCGTTACAAGGGTCTCGGCGAGATGGATTACAAGGAGCTGTGGGAAACCACTATGGATCCGGCAACCCGCACCCTGCTTCAGGTCACGCTCGAAGACGCCCTCGCCGCCGACGAGATTTTCTCCACGCTCATGGGCGACGACGTCGAGTCACGCCGAAACTTCATCCAGAAGAACGCTAAAGACGTTCGCTTCCTCGACATTTGATCGACGGACGAATCGAGAACTGAGAACCCATGGCTGACGAAACACCTATCCCTGAGAACACCGAAGACCAGATCCCTGGTGTCGAAATAAATCTCGCTCACGACAAGATCAACCAAGTTGATCTCCAAATGGAGATGCAGCGCAGTTACCTCGACTACGCGATGAGTGTCATCGTCGGGCGAGCACTGCCTGACGTGCGCGACGGACTAAAGCCCGTGCACCGACGCGTGATCTACGCAATGTATGACGGCGGATATCGCCCAGATAAGGGTTTCTCCAAGTGCACCCGCATCATCGGTGACGTGATGGGGCAGTTCCACCCACACGGTGACTCGTCGGTGTATGACGCGCTTGTGCGCCTTGTTCAACCGTGGAGTCTTCGCTACCCGCTTGCCCTCGGCCAGGGGAACTTCGGTTCACCCGGCAACGATGGTGCCGCAGCGCACAGGTACACAGAAACCAAGATGGCCCCGCTCGCGATGGAGATGGTGCGGGACATCGAAGAAGACACTGTAGATTTCCAGGACAACTACGATGGGCGCACTCAAGAGCCCACCGTTCTTCCGGCACGGTTCCCCAACCTTTTGGTCAACGGTTCTGTCGGTATCGCGGTCGGCATGGCCACCAACATCCCGCCGCACAACCTGCGTGAGGTGGGCTCCGGAGCACTCTGGCACCTGGCCAACCCGGAGGCGACACACGATGAACTAGTTCAGGCACTTGTCGAGCGCATCAAGGGACCCGATTTCCCGACGGGTGCTCAGATTCTTGGCGTGAAAGGTATTCAGGACGCCTATCGCACCGGTCGTGGGTCCATCACGATGCGCGCGGTCATCAACGTCGAAGAATTGCAGGGTCGCCAGTGCCTGGTCGTCACGGAGTT
>JBDSUT010000076.1:0-7988 GCA_039927595.1 Terrimesophilobacter sp. | reverse complement strand
CGCGATGCCGTGATCGAACCACTGTTGAAGCGTCGCGGTCTCGAGTAGCACGCTGCGTCTTCCGTGCGAGCATCGAGTAAGCCGCCGGCGCTATCCCGTCGGGCCCGGAGTTATCTCTTCGGGCTCGGCGGCAACTTTGGGTTGAGCGGGCCGTTTCACTCTGAGCCACAGCATAAAGACCGCGCCGGTGAGCAGGCCCCAGAATGCGGAACCGACGCTGAGCACGACGAGACCGGATGCCGTCACAAGAAAAGTCGCAATCGCGGCGATGCGGTGAGCTGGCTCCTCCAGCGCGCCTGTGATTGAGGTGATGAGAGCACCAATCACCGCGAGCCCGGCTACCGCAATAATGAGGATCGGAGGCGAGGCGGCCACGAGGGCCGTCGCGACTCCGGCGCCGAGGCCCAGCACTAGATATAGGGCTCCCGCGGTGAGCGTTGCCTTCCACCGTTTAGCTTTGTCTGGATCAGCTTCTGGGCTAGCCATGATCGCCGCTGTGATCGCCGCAAGGTTTATCGCGTGCCCACCGAAGAACGCGCCGAGGGCTGACGCAGCGCCCGTCCCCCACAGTACCGGCCGCGTCGGTGTCGTGTATCCGAAAGTAGACATCACGATGAACCCTGGTACGTTCTGACCAGCCATCGTCACAATGAACAGCGGCACCCCGAGACTCACGATAACAATCGGGTCAAACACGGGCGGTACGAAGGTGAGTTGCGGTGCGATGGCGGCATCGTTGATCCATCCTCCTCCCGCGTAGACCGCGATAATGATCGCCGCAACGAGCATGGCAGCGGGCACAGCCCAGCGCGACGCGATCCGCAGCATGATGAGCCACACCAGAATGATGGGCCAAGCCAAATCGGGGTGTTTCATCATCGCAGTGACGGGTGCGAGGCAGATGGGAAACAAAATGCCGGCGAGCATTGCGCTGGCAATCGGTTTCGGAATACTCGTCATCATTCGTCCGAGCAATGGCCATAATCCGCACAACACAATCAGCACACCGCACACGATGAACGCGCCGACCGCCGCAGCGAAGTTCACGTGATTTTGGCCCGCGGCAACGAGCAAGGCTGCTCCCGGCGTTGACCACGCTATGGAAATCGGGATGCGATAGACAAGGGCGAATACGATGGACGCGATTCCCACGGTCACGCACAAAATCAAAAGACCGGACGATGCTTGGGCGTCCGTCGCCCCTACTGCTTGGAGGCCAGCAATGACAAGAGCGAACGACGTGGCAAAACCCGCAATGGAGCCGACGATTCCGGCCGAGATGGGCTGAAGCAACTGTTACGCGGACTTCTCGCGGCGCTCCTGCTTGCGGGGCACAATCGTCGGCGCAGCATTCTCCAGCACGGACTTCTTCGTCACAATGACGCGGTCCACATCATCATTGGAGGGCACCTCAAACATGATGGGGCCAAGCACTTCTTCCATGATGGCGCGCAAGCCCCGAGCGCCACTCTGGCGAAGCACCGCGAGGTCGGCGATCGCCTCGAGTGCTTCTTTCTCGAACTCAAGCTTCACGCCATCGATTTCGAACATGCGCTGATACTGGCGCATGAGTGCGTTCTTGGGCACCGTGAGGATGTCCATGAGCGCTGCTTGGTCAAGAGGTGACACCGTAGCGACGACGGGAAGCCGACCAATGAACTCCGGGATGAGCCCGAACTTGTGCAGGTCATCCGGAAGAACCTCGCTAAACAAGTTGATGTCGTCGCCCTTGCTGTGCAGCGGTGCACCAAAGCCGATGCCCTTCTTGCCGGCACGCTGAGAAATGATCTCCTCAAGCCCCGCAAAGGCGCCCGCCACAATGAACAGCACATTCGTCGTGTCGATCTGAATGAACTCCTGGTGTGGATGCTTGCGTCCACCCTGCGGGGGAACAGAAGCTACGGTGCCCTCAAGAATCTTCAGGAGCGCCTGCTGCACGCCCTCCCCCGAAACGTCACGAGTGATGGATGGGTTCTCTGCCTTGCGTGCGATCTTGTCGATTTCGTCGATATAGATGATGCCAGTCTCAGCGCGCTTCACATCGAAGTCAGCGGCCTGAATGAGCTTCAGAAGAATGTTCTCAACATCTTCGCCGACATAGCCAGCCTCGGTGAGAGCGGTGGCATCCGCAACGGCGAACGGCACATTCAGTCGGCGCGCAAGAGTCTGCGCAAGGTAGGTCTTGCCGCAACCGGTCGGCCCGATCAGCAGAATGTTGGATTTGGCAATCTCGATCTCGTCGCCGACGGATTCGGCAGGCATGATCGCCTTGTCGGCGCGAATGCGCTTGTAGTGGTTATACACGGCGACAGAAAGGGCGCGCTTGGCGGGCTCCTGGCCGATGACGTACTCCTCCAGAAATGCGTAGATCTCTTTTGGCTTGGGTAAGTCGAATTCGCTTACCACTTCCTCGCCCGATTCGGCGAGACGCTCCTCAATGATCTCGTTGCACAATTCCACGCACTCGTCGCAGATGTACACACCCGGGCCGGCAATAAGTTGTTGAACCTGCTTTTGGCTTTTGCCGCAGAACGAACACTTGAGCAGGTCGGCGCTCTCGCCAAGTGCCATGCTCGCCTCCCCAATTGTGTGGGCCCAAACTTCTGAGCCGTTCGCGACAGAACTTGTGTAAGAGAGAGCCTAACCCGCCGCACAGACAGTCGCTGCAACGTGACGGTTTAGGGCATCGGCGCGCCGCCTAGGATGGAAGGACGAACGTCAAGCGCAAAGTCGAGGCAGTGGGATGACACGGTGGGGGCGAGTTGCTCGCGGAACCGTTGCCGCATCCGCCTCCGTTTTCTTCGCAGCGTTCGCGCACGCGGTTGCGGGCGGTGACCTACCAGGCGTCGCGGGCTTGAGTCTTTGTTTCGTGTTTTCCATCATCGTGGGCACCGCGCTCGCCGGACGACGGATGCCGAGGGTACGTCTCGCGGCGTCGATTCTCGCTAGCCAGGCGATGTACCACGGGCTGTTTGGTTCCCTCGGAACGCTCGAAAGCACCGCAGTCTCTCGGGCGGCAACCGTGGGGCACGTGCACAATGCTCCACCAGATTTCGGCTCCCTCACCGTGCAGGTGCACGAACACGGGAACATGCTTTTGGCCCACGTCGCTGCCGCCATCGTGACCTTTGGCGTTCTGGCCTTCGGTGAGCGGAGTCTGCGAACAGTCGTCCGTGCGGCGCGCTCAATCGTGCTCGCCCTCATCCCCCGGTTTACGGATGCGCCGCTCGCGGATGCTCCCAGCCTGCTTTCCGTTCACCGAGTGCATCAGGTTGGTCCCCGCCGCTACCGCGTGAACCATTCGGGGCTTCGCCACCGCGGTCCACCACTAGCTCGCGTTTCCTAAACCCGCAACCGCGCAGTCGCGCATCCTTTTTTTACACACACTGCCCCGCCCGTGAGGCGCGGCCGAAAGGATTTTCCATGATCCGCACATCCGTCATCGTGGCCGCGGGCGCAGCCTTGCTTCTCGCCCTCGCCGCTACCTCCGTCGCATTCGCGCACGTCTCCGTCGACCCCGACGTTGCCCCCGTCGGCTCGTGGGCGCTCATCAACGTCAAGGTGCCCAATGAATCCGCCACGGCCGTCACCAACAAGGTTGAACTTTCACTGCCCACCGACACCCCGATCCTCAACGTGAGCTATGTTCCCGTGGCGGGTTGGACGACCGAGTTGGTGCGCGAGGCCCTCCCCGCTCCCGTGAAGGTTGGCGACAACACGATCACCGAAGCCATTACCACGGTGATCTGGACAGCGACGCCCGGTCACGAGATCAGCGCGGGGCAACTGCAGGTGTTCCCGCTGTCGCTTGGGCCCATCCCCGACACCGGCAAGCTCGTGCTGACCGCAGTACAGACCTACAGTGACGGCAGCGTCGTGTCGTGGGCTGATGCGACCGAGGGCGCCAAGCACCCTGCACCTGTGATCTACGTGAACGATGCACCCGTTGGCGACCACTCTGACACCGTGACCGAAGACAACACCGCATCAGCGTCATCCGACACTATCGCGCGGGGCCTCGGCATCGGTGGACTCGTCGTTGGCGCCATCGGCGTTGCGGTTGCTATCGCGGCATTGCGCAGAAAGGCGGCGTAACCTGTGGCCGTGTTCACCAGCAGACGTGATACCCCCAGAGCTGGCCTATGGCTCGTCGCCGTCGGCGCCTCTGCCGCTGCGCTCGCACTCGTGGGAGCCCTGGCGATGGCAACACCGGCGATGGCACACAACTACTACACCTCATCGACGCCTGGCATCAACGAGACGCTCACCAAGCTTCCCGACCAGTTTGTTGTCACCACCAATGACAACTTGCTCGATCTTGACGGGGAGGTCGGCGGCTTCTTTCTCAAAGTCACCGGCCCAGACGGGCTCTACTACGGGGACGGATGTGTGAGCGTGCAGGGTCCGTCGGCTTCGATGCCTGCAGCGCTCGGCCCTGCGGGAGCTTACACACTCGACTGGCAGGTGGTGTCGGCAGACGGCCACACCGTCTCTGACACGATTCCGTTCCAATGGCAGCCCGCCGCTGGGCAGGAGTCGACCACGCGGGGTTCAACAACCGTGCCCAATTGTGGTGGCCCCGTGGTGACCGCTCCCGATAAGCCAGCCGGCAGCGCAAGCGATGAAGTCACCACCGACATCCTGTGGATCGGCGGCGCGCTGCTAGCGGTCGCTCTCGTGATCGTGGCGACTCTTCTGCTGCTCCGCCCACGCAAGAAGAATGCTGCCCCGCCCGAAACCGACGTGAAGAAGTAGCTTAAATAGGTACCGGCGGGGCGCCCATAAGCACCCCGCCAGTAACCAATTTCTCGGTTGATTAGCGGTATTCTGCCCGCAAAAATTAGCTTGCGGCGATCGCCGCTGGTACGTTCTTGCGGCTCGTGAGCACCTGGTCGATGAGACCGTACTCGAGAGCGTCTGCAGCACTCAGGATATTGTCGCGGTCAATGTCTTTGTTGACCTGCTCCGGCGTGCGCTTGGAGTGGCTGGAGAGAGTCTGCTCTAGCCACGTGCGCATGCGCTGGATCTCGCGTGCCTGAATCTCTATGTCTGAAGCCTGGCCATGACCGGCATCACCGGTGGAAGGCTGGTGGATCAGAATGCGAGCGTTCGGCAGAGCGAGTCGCTTACCTGGCGCTCCGGCCGCAAGCAGCACGGCGGCAGCGGAAGCTGCCTGGCCAAGGCACACGGTCTGAATCTGCGGACGCACGTACTGCATCGTGTCGTAGATGGCCGTCATCGCGGTGAAAGAACCACCCGGTGAGTTGATGTACATGACGATGTCGCGATCGGGGTCCTGGCTTTCGAGCACGAGAAGCTGCGCCATCACGTCATCCGCTGAGGCGTCATCGATCTGCACACCGAGAAACACAATGCGGTCCTCAAAGAGCTTCGCGTACGGGTCTTGACGCTTGTAGCCGTAGGCCGTGCGCTACTCAAAGGTGGGGAGAATGTAACGGGAGTCCGGGGTGGAGCGGGTCATTGCGCTCGGGTTGAGGTTCGTGAATTCCATTGCCGTGTCCCTACTTCTTAACCGAAGTGATGTGATCGTCTGTTCCGCCGCCACCGATGACATCCGTCGCGAACTCGCGCAGGTGGTCGACGAAACCGTACTCGAGCGCCTGCTGCGCGGTGAACCAGTTGTCACGGTCGCCATCGGCGATGACCTGATCAACTGTCTTGCCGGTCTGCTCTGCGGTGAGCTCCGCCATGCGCTTCTTCATGTCGAGGATGAGCCCCGCCTGAGTCTGGATGTCTGCGGCAGTTCCACCGAATCCGCCCGACGGCTGGTGCAAGAGCACGCGCGCGTTCGGCGTGATGTAGCGCTTGCCCTTGGTGCCGGAGGAGAGCAGGAACTGCCCCATCGAGGCCGCCATACCGATACCCACTGTGACAATGTCGTTTGGCACAAAAGTCATCGTGTCGTAAATCGCCATGCCCGCGGTGATCGAGCCACCGGGTGAGTTGATGTACAAGAAGATGTCCCGATCGGAGTCTTCCGCTGCGAGGAGCAGAATCTTCGCGCAGATTTCGTTTGCGTTCTCGTCACGCACCTCTGACCCAAGCCAGATGATGCGGTCTTTGAGTAGTTGGTCAAATACGCTGCTGACCAGTGCCGGTTGGGCCATGCTGTCGAGCTCCGTTTCCGTTGTAGCTGTGAATCGAATCTATCGGAGCGCAGGCGTGCTCATGGCAGTGTTCGCCGTGGGCAGAGCGGAAAATCTACGACTAGTGGTCGTGACCCGCGTGATCGTGGTCGTGGCTGACGTGGTCGCTACCATCGCCCAAGTCGATGAAGTCGTCACCTTCAGGGGCTGTTGCGGACGCCGTGAACTCAGAAAGATCAACTGATTTGCCGTTCGAATCGGTGACTTTCGCCTTCGACAACACAACGGCAAGAGCCTTGCCGCGGGCAACCTCGGCAACCATTCCGGGGATCTGACCGTTCTCATCCAGAACCTTGATGAACTCGCCCGGCTCCATCTGGTACTGGGCGGCACCCTGCATGAGGTACTGGGTGAGCTCATTCTGGCTGACCTTGACCTTTTCGACCTCAACAATGGCATCCAGCAGAAGCTGGCTGCGGAACGTCTTCTCACTCGAGGTGGTGACCTCTGCGCGATGCTCCGCGTCTTCGAGGCGCTGCTCGTTCTCGAGGTGACGGTTCACCTCATCTTCGATGAGCTGTGCCGGAACAGGGATCTCGACCGCGTCGAGCAACTTGTCGACGATCTGGTCGCGGGCTGCAGCGCCCTGGCCGAAGACCTTTGAGCGACCAATCTGCACCCGGATGTCGTCTTTCAGCTCGTCGATCGTGTCGAACTGGCTGGCGATCTGAGCAAAGTCGTCGTCAGCGGCAGGAAGCTCGCGCTCCTTGACCGCGGACACGTGAATGTCGATCTGGGACGCCTGACCCTCATGTTCGCCACCCATGAGTGGTGCTTCGAACGTGGCGTCTTCATCGGCGCTCAAACCCTCGAGCGCTTCATCAATTCCGTCAATGAGCTCGCCGCTGCCGACCTCATAAGAGATGCCGCTCGCGGTGTCAACCTCCTTGCCGCCAATGCTGGCGCGCAGGTCCATCTGCACAAAGTCGCCCGTTTTTGCGGGGCGATCCACGGTGATGAGCGTGCCGAAGCGGCTCAAAAGTTCGTTCAGCTCGTGGGTGACCTCGTCATCCGCCACGTCGACAGCGTCGACCGTGATCTTGATGCCGTCGAGCTTGGGGAGCTTGAATTCTGGGCGCACGTCGACCTCGACGGTGACAATGAAGTCGCCGCTGAAGTCCTTGAGGCTCGGAAGTTCAACAATCTCGGCAGACGGGCGGCCAAGGGTGCGGATCTTCTCTTCGTCTGCCGCCATGCGGAAGAACTTCTCCAGGCCATCGCTGATGGCGTGGTTCATCACTTCTTCGCGGCCAACGCGCTGGTCAATGATCGGCGCAGGAACCTTGCCCTTGCGAAAACCAGGAATATTGACTTGCTCGGCGATGTGCTTGTACGCGTGATCGATGCTGGGCTTCAACTCTTCGGGGGTGACCGCAATGGTCATCTTCACGCGGGTGGGGCTCAGGCGCTCGAGGGTGGTCTTCACGATTTCGATATCTCCTGGTTGGTTGAACTGTACTGATTCTGGTCTGTGCTGATTCTGATTACTGAGGCGAACTGGGTTCTGTGTCGATCTGGGTTCTGTGTCGGGGCGACAGGAGTTGAACCTGCGGCCTCCCGCTCCCAAAGCGGGCGCTCTACCAAGCTGAGCTACGCCCCGAAGTGTTGCAACCAAAGATTCACATTGCGTGTGAGCGCACAGAAATTGGCCTCGGCAAGTCTAGCCGAGTTCTGGGGCACCGAGCGCAGCTTGGCGCCTCTTCAGCGTCACCTGTATTAGGATTGCTACGCACTGCTGGTTGAAAGCGTCTTTTGGCCTGCAATTGCGGGGATGTAGCTTAGTGGTAAAGCCTCAGTCTTCCAAACTGATGATGCGAGTTC
>JBDSUT010000075.1:0-1593 GCA_039927595.1 Terrimesophilobacter sp. | reverse complement strand
GGACACCGAATCCGCGTTCTTAGCCCTGATCCGCCACCACCCGCGGCATGCCAAAGACGATATCGCGAGCCTGAGTTCCGAAATCGAGGAGGCGTCATGAGCGTGCGTCGAACCATTGCCACCGCCGGACGAGTGCTCAGCCAAATCCGTCACGACCCGCGCACGATCGGGCTACTGCTTGTCGTGCCCAGCTTGCTCATCGGTCTCTTGGCATGGATCTTCAACGAGACACCCGTGTTCAATCAAGCTGGGCCTGCCGTGCTTGCGCTCGCGCCGTTCTCGATCATGTTCGTGGTGACCAGCATGACGACACTGCGGGAGAGACGCACGGGCACGCTGGAACGGCTGTTTACCCTGCCGATCAGCAAGCTCGACATCATCCTCGGCTACGCGCTCGCGTTCGGGCTGCTCGCGATCCTCCAGGCCGGGGTCGCTGTCGGTTTCTCGGTCTGGGTGTTCGGTCTGGAGATCAGCGGCTCCCTCGTGTGGTTGCTAGTCATTGCTGTGGTGGATGCAATTTTGGGAACCGCCCTCGGCCTTCTCGCCAGCGCCTTCGCCAATACCGAGTTTCAAGTGGCACAGTTCATGCCCGCGTTCATCTTTCCCCAGATGCTTCTCGGCGGCCTCTTCTTACCCCGAGATCAGATGCCGGATGCCCTCCACGTGATCTCCGACTGGTTGCCGCTCTCTCACGCCATCGATGCGCTCAATGCTGTCGCACGCGACAGCGAAGACACCGCCTACCTGTGGATGAAGCTGCTGATCATTCTGGCCTTCATTGTGGGAGCGATCACCCTGGGGGCGGTGACTCTTCGCCGCCGCACTCCGTAGCCGTCATGGCCGCGATCGGAAGCGCTGACGCTAACGGGACTCAAGCACGGACTGCAGCCAACGGTAGGAGTCTTTGGGCGTTCTGATGAGCGAGTCGAAGTCGACGTGCACTAGGCCGAACCGCTGACTGTAGCCGGCCGCCCACTCCCAGTTGTCGAGGAGCGACCACACGTAGTACCCCTTCAGGTCAATTCCGGGGGCGCCCTCCAGAATCACCGCTAGGTGCTTGGCAAGATAGTCGATGCGCTTCTCGTCGTGGAAGCCCCCGTCAGGGCCAGGCTCATCCGGGTAGCTCACGCCGCTTTCGGTGATGTAGACGGGTGGTAGCGACTCACCGTAGCGCTCCACAATCTCACGCAAGGTGACACCAAGGTATTCGGGCGCCACCGGCCATCCGAAGCCCGTGGTCGGGTACTCAGGGAACGGGACAAGAGAGAAAGGCACGTCTTTCATACGCTCGACATCGCCATCCGGCGTCACGCCATCTTTCTGCGAACCCGCCGTGATGCGCGTGGGCATGTAGTAGTTGAGTCCGTAAAAATCGAGCGGCTGGTGAATGATGGCCAGGTCGGCCTCGTCGACCTCGGTGAGCGCGCGAAACAGTTTGCCCGAACCAAACGGAGGCTTCGGGTACTGTCCGAGCAGGACGGGGTCAGCAAAAATGCGGTTGTGCACGATGTCGAAAACTTTGGCAAAGAAGCGGTCTGTGAAGCGGTCCCGCGCGGGCACAATAGGTGAATGAACGTTCGTAATGCCGATGCC
>JBDSUT010000074.1:0-7477 GCA_039927595.1 Terrimesophilobacter sp. | reverse complement strand
TAGCAATCGGGCGCAGGAAACTCCAGGTAGGACAAGGTTTCTGTGATGAAAGCATCCGTGCACTTCTCTACGCCTGTGACACGCACGAGGCGAGGCTCACCAAACAAAGAAGGGCTCGCGAGAGTGGCAAGCTCGCCCGGTGAATAGGTATCGGCAGCGATATCGCTCACTTCGAGGCTGGCATCTTCCGTGCGCAAAATATCCCGAAGCAGTGAGATGGCCCGATCAGCCAAGAAACCCTCGGTGCCTGACACGAGAACGACCGGCGCAGGGCGCACACGATCCCACGTCAATTGAGGAATCGCTGGGCCACGCGCTGCCATCGCTAACCTTTCCCTCGTCTCGATCCAGCCTAATGTGTGCCGACGTCATGAGCGGGCGAGTGCTCCGTCCACACTGAAATTCCGCCGTTCGGTGCGGGGGAAACCAGAATCATCCCCTCGAGGTCTGTGCGCACAATAGTTGTGTTCACCTCAGTGAGCATGTCGAGCAGCCGCTGTGTGGGGTGCCCATACGTGTTGCTTTCTCCCACGCTGACAACCCCTACGCGCGCGCTCACCCGTTCATAAAGTCTCTGCGATTGGTCCGCCGACCCGTGGTGGGCGACTTTGACGACATCCACCGGAGCCGGATGAGCGACCCCAAACATTCGTGACTGCGCCTCCTCACCAAGGTCGCCGAGAAACAAAGAGCTCAGACATCTCTCGCTGCACGAACCTGCCCCCTCGAACCTGAGCGTCACGCTTGCCGCATTCCCCGGCTCCACCGACCCCAGCCGCGCAGGTGGCCACAATACTTCCCACGTCAGTTCGCCCAGAACGCCACGCTCTCCGCGTGCGACCTCCGACACCGTGGCACCGGAACGCTGAAGTGAATCCCGCAGCGCGGTGTCGCTTGCATCCGAAATTGGACCCACCAGCGCGTGATCGACGATCCCCAACACTGCCGGAGTGCCCCCCACGTGGTCAAGGTCGAAGTGACTCAAGACCAGAAGGTCTATGTGGTGAATTCCCAAGTCCTGCAAACACGTGGTGAGAACCTTGGGATCTGGCCCGGTATCAATCAAGGCGATGTAATCCACGCTGCGCACAAGCACCGCATCACCCTGCCCAACATCACAGGCTGCGACCTGCCACAACGGGGGCAATGAGCTACTGCGCCCAAGCACCTGGCCGAGTATGCCGCCCCCGTAGCTGACCACACCGAGGAGAAGCGCCGCTGCGATGATTCTGGTTGCTGGGGAGCGCCGTTTCAGCACCACGACCAGAATCAACACCGTGGTCGCAGCGATGGCAACAGCGCCGAGCGCCCCAGAGATCCATGGGGCCTGAGCACCGGGGGCGGCTGCAAAGAAGTGCGCGATCGCGGCAATCCACGCGGAAGGCAGCCACGCAATGGACAGCGCAATCTCACCGACTGCTGGAAACAGAGCAAGTGAGACGCAGGCGAGGAGTCCGAGCACTGTGGCCACGGGGGCGGCCGGTTCGGCCAGAAGATTCGCGATGACACCGTAGACGGGGATCGTTGGGTTCAACAGGATGAGCACGGGCTGGCATGCCAACTGTGCGGCGAGCGGAATCGAGATAAGTGCCGCTAAAGGTGCGGGTAGCCACCGTGACAGCACACGCGCAAGGGGGCCGGCGAGCACGAGCAAGCCGGCGGTGGCAAGTACGGAGAGGATGAACCCGAAGTCGCGGGACATCCATGGGTCGATGAAGAGCAGCAAGATGACCGCCAGACAGAGCACAGGCAGGCCCCGCGTTGGTCGCCCGGATGCGAGCAAAAACATCACCAAGGCGGCCATGACCGCTGCACGCAGCACGCTGGCGTCCGGCGTTACAAGCACCACAAATCCAACGAGCACGATCAGCGCCATGACAATACGGAGTCTTCGCGACGCGCCCAATGCCGAGCCTAGGAGCATGACGAGCCCCACGACCACGGCACAGTTCGCTCCAGAAACGGCGGTGAGATGGCTCAGCGACGTTGACTTCATCGCGGTATCGAGAGTTCTGTTGACGGCGCTCGTATCCCCCACCGCGAGACCGGGAAGGAGTGCGCCGCCGTCACCAGGCAACTGTGCGGCGGCGGCCCGAAAATCGGCACGAAGACCATTGGACCAGTGGAGGTACCAAGGAGGCTTCTGAACGAGTTGCGCACTCCCCCGCGCGAAAACAAGGTAGGCGGTGTGATCGCCGGCCTCCGTGTTTGCAATAGTGCCAGACACTGAAATCTTTGTGCCTATTCCCGAGGAGGGCAAGCTACCGAAGAGAATTGCAGGAATCGCGAGATTGCTCAGCGTGGTCTTGCCTACCGTCACCTCGGTGATGGTGATACTCGCCCTGCTCCGTGATGAGTCGGACGCTGTTGAGTTCAGCGACGACGCGCCAGTGGTCCCGTCAGCATCCATCACGGCAACGAGCGTCACGAATCTGTTGGCCTGTGCTGCATCCACGATCAGTTCCGGATTTCGCGCCGACGCCCCGAAGGTCGCGCTGGAGAGAAGCACGGCGGCAACTGCCGCGGTGAGTGCCGCCGTCGCCACGACACTTCGCCACCGTTGCACAATCACCGCACGAACGATCAGCGCGCCCGTAATAACCCACGCGACCGACGCAGCCGTATTCAGGAGGGCAGGAAACCCGATGAGAATACCGACAGCGACCGCACCAAACACCGCCGGAGGGACAAGGCGAACGTCTGCACTCACACCGTCACAAGGTCCTTCAAACCGGCGAAAGTTTTAGCTCCGATACCGGTCACACTCAGAAGGTCTTCTACTGAAGCGAATCGGCCATTCTCGTCTCGCCATGCGAGGATGCGAGCCGCGAGCGCCGGGCCCACCCTCGGCAGGGTTTCGAGGGCCGCGGCATCCGCGGTGTTGAGGTTGACCCTTCCGCTGCTGGTCTGGGTGCCTGCCACATTAGGAGAAGTGCCGCTCGCAGTTTCGCCCTGCGTCGGTACAACAATTTGCTCGCCATCGGACAAGAATCGTGCAAGGTTCAACCCTCGTCGGTCAGCATCGTCGGTATAACCGCCGGCCGCAGCAACCGCATCGACAGCTCGGTCCCCTTCGCGAAAAACATAGAGCCCAGGGTTCTGAACTGCACCGAGCACGTGCACGTAAATCTCTGCGCCCACCCTGGTCTGGGCAGAACCCGTCGCGTTGGCACCGCTCGTTCCCGGCACAGCGTTAGGTGTTGGAGCACTGAGATACTCATGGTTTCCGGCTCCCGCACCGAGTGTCGCGACCAAGACGGTAATGCCAATGCCCACGAGCACAAGAACAACTGCTGCCCCGAGACCCACCCGAAAACGGGACGAGCGCGAGGCCGCGAGAGGGTCTGCGGGTGGCATGTATTGACGCTACAAGCGAGCGCCATAACCCACGCCACGAAGTGGCCTCACTGGTGATAACCATATTGCTTAAGCACCTGTGCGGGAGCTGCCAGTTCGCAAAAAACTCACACGAAACGAGGTCGTCAGCGAACCGTCACAAAGTTGACTAACCGGGGCGCACGAACAATAACTTTGGCAACCTCACGTTCGCCGAGAGTCCTCACGATCGACGGCAACACTCGCGCGCTCGCCTCAAGCTCCTCAGCAGTCGCATCGGGGCTCACTTCGAGACGGTCACGCAACTTGCCGTCAACCTGCACAACACAGATCACGGACTCAGCGACCAGCAGAGCGGGGTCAGCTTTCCGCCACCCGTACAACGCAACACAGGGCGGGTGACCAAGCGCCTCCCACATGTCCTCAGCGGTATACGGCGAGAAAAGGCTCAGCGCCAGAGCGACAGACTCAGTGGCTTCTCTCACCGCGGCATCGCCACCACCAACTCCGGCGTCGATCGCCTTGCGGGTGGCGTTCACCAGCTCCATGATGCGGGCGACGACGACGTTGAACTTGAACACTTCAATGAGCCCTGGAGCGTCAGCCAAGAATCTGTGCGTCACCCGTCGAAGCGCAACATCACCGGCGGTCACATCGACATCCGGACTACTCGTCACATCGTGCGCGAGCCTCCATGCGCGAGCCAAAAACTTCGCGGAGGCGTGTGGGGCGACATCCGCCCAGTCAATGTCATCTTCAGGCGGGCCGGCAAAGGCCATGGTGAGCCGGATGGCGTCCACACCGTGCTCCTCGAGCTGGTCGCTCAGGCGCACAAGGTTGCCCTTGCTCTTGCTCATTGCTGAGCCGTCCATGAGCACCATGCCTTGGTTGAGCAGCGCACTGAACGGCTCGGTGAACGTCACGTACCCCATGTCGTGGAGTACTTTCGTGATGAACCGCGCATAAAGCAAGTGCAAAATCGCGTGAGTAACACCGCCGACGTATTGGTCAACGGGGGCCCACTTCTCGGCCTCGGCAGGATCAAATGCTTGCGTCGCATCGTTCGGGTTCAAGAAGCGCAAAAAATACCACGAGCTGTCGACGAAGGTGTCCATGGTGTCGGGGTCGCGGCGTGCAGGAGAGCCATCCACCGGGTTCGTCACCGTCATCCACTCTTCGTCACCGCCCAACGGCGACTTACCCTTTGGCGAAAGGTCAAGGCCCTCCGCGGACGGCAGTTCAAGCGGTAGTTGGTCTTCACTGAGCGGGAGCAGATCCCCGTTTTCGGCGTGAATGATCGGAATGGGTGTGCCCCAGTAACGCTGTCGGGAAATCAGCCAGTCGCGCAGGCGAAAGTTCTTTGTCTTGCGCCCCGTGCCGTTCTCCTCCAACATTTCGATCGTGCGGGCTATCGCCTCAGCCTTGCTCAATCCATCGAGCGTGCCAGAGTTGACCATTACGCCATCACCCACCAAGGCGATACCTGTTCCGGCAGGGTCGAGCGACGTGTGTTCCTCAGAATCCTCGATCAAGGCATTCGTGTCTACAACAACGCGCACGGGCAGGTCAAACTTCACGGCAAAGTCGAGATCGCGCTGGTCGTGCGCGGGCACGGCCATGATCGCACCGTGACCGTAATCAGCCAACACGTAGTCAGCACTCCAAATCGGAACACGCTCCCCGTTGATCGGGTTCACGGCCCAACGGCCGAGGAAGACGCCCGTTTTCTCCCGGGTCGCATCCTGCCGCTCAATCTCGGTGTTCTTCTGAACCACGGTGAGATAGGTGGCGAACTCGGCCTGAATCGTCTCGTCAGCGCCCCCAACAAGCTCTGCTGCGAGTTCTGAATCTGGGGCAACCACCATGAAAGTCGCGCCCAAAAGCGTGTCTGGGCGAGTGGTAAAGACCGATACTGGCTCGTCTCTACCCTCGATGACAAAATCGACGTCAGCGCCGATCGAGCGGCCAATCCAGTTGCGCTGCATGGCGAGGACCTTCGAGGGCCAGTGCCCCTCCAACTGATCCAAATCATCCAACAGACGATCCGCGTAATCGGTGATCTTGAAGTACCACTGGGTAAGCTTCTTCTTGATCACGATGGCACCGCAACGCTCGCACTCACCATCGACAACCTGCTCGTTAGCAAGCACAGTCTGATCCTGCGGGCACCAGTTCACCCACGATGCCTTGCGGTAGGCCAAGCCCTTCTCAAACATCTTGAGAAAAAGCCACTGATTCCACTTGTAGAAGCCAGGATCGCTCGTGTGAATGACGCGATCCCAGTCAAAGGAGGCGGCGTACTTCTTCATCGCGCGCTTCTGCTGCTCAATGTTGTCGTACGTCCACGCGCGCGGGTCGATTCCGCGCTTGATGGCCGCGTTCTCCGCCGGAAGCCCAAAAGAGTCCCATCCGATGGGGTGGAGAACGTTGAATCCTTGCTGCCGCCAGTAACGAGCGATGACGTCCCCAAGTGCGTATGCCTCCGCATGGCCCATGTGCAGATCCCCCGAAGGGTACGGGAACATGTCGAGCACGTACTTCTTGGGCCGCGGATCCTCCGAGTCGCGCGTGCTGAACGGCTCAAGCTCATCCCAAATCGGCTGCCACTTCTCCTGGATGCGGGCGACATCGTATTCGGATGTCTCGTCATCATGATGGTGTGCCACGGCGGTCTCTCTTCGTGCGGAGGGGATGCGTCCGATCGCCATTGCTGATCGGACGCAGGTACGAGCCGAAACCCGAATTACAAGGTTACCAATCCCAGTGCGCGCAGGAGCGCAGCAGCTTTGATTCTTGTTTCTTCAAGCTCCTCGCTGGGCACAGAGAGCGCGGTGATTCCACCACCGGTGCCGATGCTGATGCCGCCTGAATCGATCACAATGCTACGAATTGTCATTGCCAGATCGACACTGCCATCAAGCCCAAAGTAGCCCCATGCCCCGGAGTAGATTCCCCGCGCACGTTCTTCGAGTTCATCGAGGATGCGAACTGCACTAAGTTTTGGCGCACCCGTCATCGAGCCAGCTGGAAAGCACGCCATCACCGCATCGATGGCATCGCACCCCGCTGCGAGCTTTCCGCGCACCGTGCTCACCAGCTGATGCACGTGCGCGTAACTTTCCACCTGCAAGAGTGCGGGCACCCAGACCGACCCCACCTCGCAGACGCGGGACATGTCGTTGCGCACGAGGTCAACGATCATGAGATTCTCGGCCCGCTCCTTGTCGCTTGAGACTAGTTCCGCTCGCAGGGCAGCATCATCTTCGGGTGTTTCCCCCCGCTTGCGCGTGCCTTTAATGGGTTTCGATTCAATCTCACCGCCGGGCGAGACTGTCAAAAACGTTTCTGGCGACGAGCTAAGGAGGCTCACCCCGCCAATACGGAGGAAGCCGCCGTGATGGCTAGGACTCAGTGTTCGAAGACGCAAGTAAGTTTCGACCGGATCAGGGTGCACGTCGAGTGTGACCTCGGTAGTCAAACACAGCTGGTAGGCATCCCCCGCGCGAATTGAACGCTGGCACTGCTCGATCATGGCGAGATATTCAGTGTCTGAATACGCCCACTCCGGATGCTGACCCGTGTCAGTACTGCCCACGCCCTCGGCCGCACTAGCCGCTGCGAGAGTGTGGAGCATCCGGGTGGTCTCGTCTTTCCAGGCGGCAAGCTCGCCCGACCACGATTCGCCAAGCGCCGCGAGTGTCACCGTTCGAGCGAAGTGATCGAACACGATGGCCCGATCGGCAAAGAGCAGAGCCGCGTCTGGGTACCGTAATGACCTTCCGAGCCCGGCGCCCAGAGTTAGCTCATGAAGTTCGTAGCCAAGCCATCCAACCCAGCCGAGTGAAAACGCCAGAGTTGATGCCTCAGAGTCGACACCCTGCGACTGTTGAGCGCGCAAAAATTCAAACACTGATCCCGAGGGAACGGCCTGTGCTGGGCGGCCTAGCGAAACCTCGCTCATGACACCGTTCGCGTAAGTCACGGTGCGCGAACCCCGCCCCATGCAGCTCATTCCCGAGGTTGCCTCGATGCCAGAGTCCAACCAAAACAACGAGGCAGCATCGGCATCCTGTGTGTTGCTAGCCAATGCGGCAAAGCATGCGGAAGGATCAACCCAGCCACCGTAGAGTGACGTAACCAC
>JBDSUT010000073.1:0-9916 GCA_039927595.1 Terrimesophilobacter sp. | reverse complement strand
GGCTCCGCGGTGCTCCGGAGCGATCACCAGTTCAAGCTCATCGGCAGAAAAGATGGCAGCTCCTCGTGCGGAACCGACGAGTGCCCGCTTGCCGCGCGCAAGTTCTACAAGGCTTTGATCAGAGAAGGGCGACTGACCGTCGATGGCGCGTGCGTTCGCGAGAAGGCCAGCGAGAAAATCAGGAGCGGAGTCGTTCGACAAGGCGTTCACTGTCGTCCTCCTCCACAACGTTGAAACGATAGCCTACGTTGCGCACCGTTCCGATGACCGACTCTTGGTCGCCAAGTTTTGCGCGCAGTCGTCGAACATGAACATCCACGGTGCGGGTGCCACCGAAATAGTCGTAACCCCACACGTCGCTGAGCAACTGCTAGCGGGTGAAAACACGGCTGGGATGCATTGCTAAGAAGCGCAGCAGTTCGAACTCTTTGTAGGTGAGGTCGAGCGTGCGCCCCCCCACCTTCGCGGAGTAGCTTGCCTCATCAATGACGACTCCGCTTGCGACGATCTTGCCAGCAGCGTGTTCGGCGGTGCGGCGACCGAGAGCGATGCGGAGCCGGGCATCCACCTCTGCCGGGCCTGCGCTGGAAAGCAGGATATCGTCAGCACCCCATTCCGCGTTCACAGCGGCAAGGCCGCCCTCGGTGACGACGATGAGGAGAGGCGCGGTGAGCCCAGTGGTCTGCAAAATTTTGCACAACGCCTTGGAAGCGGCGAGGTCCGCGCGCGCATCAACGATGATGACGTCACACACGGGGGCGTTCACAAGAAGGGCCGGTTCGGCCGGAATTGTGCGCACCCGGTGGCCCAACAGCGCGAGGGCAGGCACCACGTCGTTCGCCCCGTGCGGGGTAAGAATCAACAGTTCGGCCACAGGATCCTCTCGGCCTTGACGATTCACAGTCTATAAGTGCCGAGGGATGAGGCAGTATGGGAGTGTGACGACCGACGATCGCTCCAAGGAACTTAAGGCGGGCACCGTGCTGCCCGTCTGGGCCGCCGTGGTCGTGGCCGCCGTGATCATTGGTGTGGCGAGCCCACCAGAGCAGTACTTCACCTGGATTTCTGTTGCGTTGGCTGCGGCGGTAATTCTGACCTTTGCCGTTCAGCTTTCCACACTCACGAAGGTGGGTTTCGTTGACAGGGTGATGGCGTCAGCGGGAGGCTCCGTGCTCATTCTTGCTCTTGCCACTGCTGTGCTCGCACTTGTACGCACGGTGAGTGGGTAGAATCAAAGCATGTCGACACTCGCGCTTGAACTCTTCTTCGTCGGCCTTCTGGGTCTTGCGACATTGAGCATTGGCTATGTCTCCGTCGTGGTGCTCTACAACCTCTTTCGCGGCTCGCGCTAAGGCGCGGTCATGCTGCAGCTACCGGAGGGTCTTCCTGCCGAGTTGGCCCCGCTCGCGTGGCTTCTCGGCGTGTGGGAGGGCACCGGCATTCTCAACTATCCTGTCGGTGATGAGCTGCGCAGCTACGAGTTTGGCCAGCGCGCCAGCTTCAGTCATGATGGCTTACCGCATCTGAACTACTCCTCGTACACGTGGTTGCTGACTGCCAACGACGAGACTTTTCCTTCCCCGTTGGTGACCGAAACCGGGTACTGGAGACTCGCGAGACAGGCCACTGACGCCGATCCTGGCCCTGGGCTGCTCGCTGGAATTGGGGAGCCAGCTTTCGCGACAGCCGAAGCGGTAGAGACTCTGCGCAATACTGATGGTGGGTTTGACCTCGAAGTGTCCTTGCTGCATCCGGGCGGGGTGAGCGAGCTTTATCTCGGTCAGACCAAGAACGCGCGCATCGATTTGGCCACCGATGCGGTCATGCGTTCGTCGAACGCGAAAGCGCACACGGCGTCCACGCGCATGTACGGCCTCGTGGGTGGCGAACTGCTGTGGGCCTGGGACATCGCCGCGTTAGGCCGTGGCCTGACCTCCCACGCCTCAGGAAAGCTTGCTCGTGTCGACTGAATTTTTGGCGACCGAGGGCGCGGTTGAGGCCACCGGGTTCGATGCCGGAGTTGCCGCCCACTACGGCAACCCGAGCGCGGAGCAACGCGCGCTGGCAAGGGGCGAGGCCATCGTTGACCTCTCCCATCACGGGGTGCTGACGGTGACCGGCCCCGATCGGTTGAGCTGGCTGGATTCGGTCACGAGCCAACGGCTGAAGGGCTTGACCCCCGGGAGCTCAGCGGAAACACTGCTGCTGGGGCATACGGGGCGTATTGAGCACATCATCCGTGTGTTGGATGACGGCGTGAGCGCCTGGCTGCTGGTGGAGGCGAGCCAGACCGCGGCTTTGTACGAGTGGCTCAACTCCATGCGTTTCCTGTTGCGCGTGGAGGTGGCTGATCGCAGTGCAAACTACGCGGTGATAGCAACCCTCGGTACCCCGGACCTGGCAGCAGCTTCGCCGAATGGCGTGCCGCTCGTGTGGCACGACCCGTGGCAGGCGGTTGTGGCGGGCGGTCACCAGTACGCGAGCTCTCGTGAACACCCTGCCGCGTCGTGGACCTATTCCGAAATCATCGTGGACCGCTCGTCGATGCTCGAGGCTTCCCACCTGCCACACGCCGGGGTTCTTGCGCTCGAAGCACTGCGCATCGCCGCATGGCGGCCCCGGTTTGTGACAGAGGTAGACGAGAAGACGATCCCGCACGAGCTCGATCTTCTGCGCAGCTCCGTGCACCTCACAAAGGGTTGCTACCGGGGCCAGGAGACTGTCGCAAAAGTGCACAATCTGGGTCACCCGCCCCGGCGCCTGGTGATGCTGCACCTCGACGGCTCAGAGGCGGTGTTGCCCGCAGAGGGCGACGAGGTGTTCCTCGACGACAAAGTGGTGGGGAGAGTCACGAGTGCCGCGCGACATTACGAGCTCGGTCCGATTGCTCTCGCCGTTGTGAAACGCATGACAGAAGCAACGGCCGTGCTTACGATTCCCGTCGACGGTTCTCTCGTCGCCGCCGCTCAAGAGGTCATTGTTCCTCCGACGGCGGGCGCAGAGGCCAACGTGCCGAGGTTGCCACGGTTGCGTTAGCCTCGCTGCTGTGTGGGGGGAAGCGGGTCCACGAACCTCCCCGGTAAACTGAACGCATGACTCACACCCTGATTCTCTTGCGTCACGGCCAGTCCGAGTGGAACGAAAAAAACCTGTTCACCGGGTGGATGGATGTTCCTCTCACCGACCTCGGTTGGCAGGAAGCGCGAAACGCGGGGGAGCTGCTTGCCTCAGCGGGTTTGCTGCCGGATGTGCTGTTCACGAGCGTGCTCAAACGGGCCATTCACACCGCGAATGAGGCGCTGAAAACCGCTGATCGGGACTGGATTCCGGTGCAGCGAAGTTGGCGGTTGAACGAACGTCACTACGGAGCACTTCAGGGCAAAGACAAGGCGCAGACCCTCGCAGAGTTCGGTGAAGAACAGTTCATGACGTGGCGTCGGTCCTTTGATATCGCACCGCCTCCCCTCGATGACGACAGCGAATATTCGCAGGTCGGTGACCCGCGGTACGCCGAGCTCGGCGCAGATATGCCACGAACAGAGTGTCTTAAAGATGTGATCGCGCGCATGCTGCCGTATTGGACATCCAGCATCATTCCTGAGCTCAGTTCCGGTAAGACCGTGCTTGTGACCGCCCACGGTAATTCGCTGCGGGCACTCGTCAAGCACCTTGATGGGATTTCGGATGACGCAATCGCGGGACTGAATATCCCCACCGGCATCCCGCTTGTTTACGAACTGGACGACGACTTCGTGCCCGTGGCTCCATCGCGATACCTCGACCCGAATGCAGCGGCGGAAGGCGCGGCTGCGGTCGCGGCTCAGGGAAAACACTGAACCAGCCAGTTATGATTCACCTCAGTCTCTCAACAGAAAGAAGCCGACCTCGTGGCTAAGAAAGATTCAGAGCGCATCCTCGAAATTCGCGAAAAGGCAAACGCGCAACGCCGGGAACAGCAGCGTCGTGAGAAGCGAAACACGTTGTTCGTTCAGCTTGGCATCGCGGTTGCCGTGCTGGCGATCGTCGGCGCCGTGGTCGCGTTCGTTGTCATGCAGAACAACAGCAGGGTCTTGGAACCCGGTGCGTCCGCGCAGGGCACCGTTTCGCTGTCCGGCACAGACAATATTCCTTTGGTGGTGGGCGACAACGCTGTCACGCTCGGAGAGAAGGCTGCTCCGGTCACGATCGACCTCTATGAGGACTACTCGTGCCCGCACTGCGCAGACTACGCGGCAGAGGTCGGCCCGACGCTGCTCTCGCTCGTTGCAGCGGGTGACGCTGTCGTCAACTACCACCCGATCCGTATCGTGACCAACTACGGGGTTGCGGGAGGTTCAGCAGCAACCTGTGTCGCGGCGAAGAACCCGCAAAACTGGCCTGACTTCCACGCCGCACTCTTTGCTAACCACTCTCAGCAGACTGATGGATGGGGCGCGAGCGATTTCGCAGACTTCGCCAAAAAGCAGGGCATCACCGACAAAGACACGATCTCCTGTATCAAGCAGGGTGCTTACGCTGACTGGATCTTCTCCAACACTCTTGCCTCGAAAGAGGCCGGTGTTACCGGAACTCCCACGCTGTTTATCAACGGCACGATGCAGGAGCAGCTTCTGAGCTCCAGCGGGCTTATGGACGCCGTGAAAGCGCTCAAAGGAAACTAGTTCGAGAGGTAGGTGGCCTGCCAGTCGCCTGTCGTGAGGTATTGCACCTTCTTGGCGATGGAGACGGCGTGGTCGGCGAAGCGTTCGTGGTAGCGCGAGGCGAGGGTGGAGTCCACGGTGTCTTCCGCTCCGCCCTTCCATGAATCGCCCAGAACTTTCTCGAACACGCTGAGGTGCAACTCGTCGATGCGGTCGTCGTCGTTGCGAATTTCTTCGGCAAGTCGCACATCTTCGGTTTGCAGGAGGCGCGTGAGTTTTTTTGCCACTTCAACATCGAGGCGCCCCATCTCCGCGAACGTGCCTCGCAGAGTTTTGGGAACCACCTTTTCGGGGAAACGGTAGCGTGCGAGTTGGGCGATGTGCTCACTCATGTCGCCCATCCGTTCGAGGGAGGCTGAGATGCGAAGTGCACTGACGACGATGCGCAGGTCGCGCGCCACCGGCTGTTGCCTCGCAAGGATGTTGATGGCCAACTCGTCGAGACTCCTGGTGAGTTCGTCAATCTTGTCGTCGTCGGCGATGACAGTGTCGGCCAGTGCGACGTTGGATTCGTTAAATGCGCGCGTCGCGTTTTCGATCGATGCCTCGACGAGGGTGGCGATCTCCACGAGCCGCTCCTGTACTTCTTGCAGCTCCTGCTGGAACACTGCCCGCATTGCCGTTCCCTTCATGCCGCCCGATTTCCGGTGCAGCCATACTCTCGGCCGGAGGTTAACAGCGGGTAATCGCCGTATGAATTTTGTGCGCTCTTTCGGCCCTAGAGCTGTACTCCGGCAAATCGGCTCTGGGAAGTAACTAATCTAGTCGCTATGGACTCCGTATGGTTGGTGCCCGCCTCGCTCGTGTTTGGCGTGCTTGTGGGTGCCGGCATTGTGAGCATCGTGTATTGGGCAGCCCGCAGGGGTGATCACGCGGTGAGCGTCGTGACCCCCTCTGTTCCGGATGGTGTCGATCAGGTGATCGATGCGCTGGATTCTGGGGGAGTCGTTCTCGACCCCTCCAATAATGTGATGAAGGCAAGCCCAGGTGCGCTCGCTTTCGGTTTGGTCTGGAATCAGAATCTGGTTCATCAAGAACTCGTGGAGATAGTCGACAGTGTTCGCCACACGGGAGAACCGGTAGCACGCGAGATTGAGCTTGCACGAGGACCGCTCGGTGACGCCAATATCTACCTTTTTGTGCGTGCCGTGCGGCTCGGATCGCGCTACGTGTTGCTCCTCGCAGAGGACCGCACCGAGGCATACAAGTTGGATGCGGTCCGTCGAGACTTCGTAGAGAACATCAGCCACGAACTGAAAACGCCCATCGGGGCGGTGAGCATTCTCGCCGAGGCGCTGCAGGCGGCCGCAAAGCAACCCGATCAGGTCAAGAAGTTCGCAAAACGCCTCACGAAAGAATCTGAACGGCTTGCACGCATCACCCAAGAGATCATTGACCTGTCGCGGCTTCAGGCCGCCGATGCACTCAGCATGCCGGAGGTTGTCGAGATCGACCACGTCGTGGCAGCCGCCATCGACCACAACCGGGTTGCGGCGGAAGCCCGCGATGTGATGATCGCGAGTGGGGGTGACGCTGGAGCAGAGGTGTTTGGTGATCAGTCGTTGCTGGTCGTTGCAGTACAGAACCTCATCTCCAATGCCATCGTCTACTCGCCCAAGGGCTCTCGCGTCGGGGTGGGCGTCAACGTCGTGGACGGCATTGTGGAGATCGCGGTCACCGATCAGGGAATTGGCATCGCCGCAGAAGAACTCGAACGGGTGTTTGAGCGGTTCTATCGCATCGATCCGGCGAGGTCCCGCCACACGGGAGGTACAGGGCTCGGCTTGAGCATCGTCAAGCACGTTGCGCAAAACCACGGCGGTGATGTTCGCGTGTGGTCGCAGCCCGGCTACGGTTCGACCTTCACGATTCGGCTACCCGAGGCATCCCATGCCATCGCTGCTTCCCTCGCGGAGGGCCAATGACTCACATCTTGCTTGTCGAAGATGAACGGTCACTGCGAGAGCCCTTGGCCTTCCTGCTGGAACGTGAGGGCTACCAGGTTTCCACTGCTAAGGATGGCCCGGGGGCGCTCGCCGCCTTTGATCGGGAAAAGCCAGACCTCATCCTGCTCGATCTGATGCTGCCGGGGCTCTCGGGTACCGAAGTGTGTCGACAGATTCGCACACGATCGAGTGTGCCGATCATCATGTTGACCGCAAAAGACAGTGAAGTGGATATCGTGGTCGGGCTGGAGCTTGGCGCGGACGACTACGTGACGAAACCCTATTCTTCTCGCGAGCTCCTAGCGAGAATGCGAGCGGTGATGCGCCGCAGGGGTGACAACGAGGGCGCGGCCGAAGCCGTATTGACGGCTGGTGACGTGACGATGGATGTCGAACGACACACGGTGACGGTGCGCGGCGAGCCGGTCATTTTTCCACTCAAGGAGTACGACCTCCTGGAGGTGTTGATGCGCAACGCGGGCAGCGTGCTCACTCGGGGTCAGCTTATGGATCGCGTGTGGGGTGCTGATTACGTGGGTGACACTAAGACGCTCGATGTGCATGTGAAACGAATCCGCGGTCGCATCGAACGTGACCCGTCGCTTCCCGTCATGCTTTTGACGGTGCGCGGGCTGGGTTACCGTTTCGCGGACGGCCGTTAGGGAGTTGCCGCGGGGGCAAGCCCGGAGTATTCGCCCTCAGCGGCAAGCACGGGAAGCCACAACTGTTTTCCCGTGGTGTCGCCGTAGCGGATGAAGACCGGGAAGAGGCTGCCTGCTGGAGCATCGATTCCCGTCAGAACCACCGTCGAGGGGCCATCAGCGCCCAAGGAGACCACGGAGTCGGAGTTGACAAAGATGCCGTCGTTGACCTTCGCCATCGTGGCATCTTCATACTGGATGGTGACGTTCTCACCGTACGCCGAGCTGTTCGCAAGACTGATGATAAGGCTGGCGTTCTTGCCATCCTCAGTCACGAGAAGGGCGTTGTTCACCTTCACGTCACCGATGGTCGTACCGATGCCGTCACTCGGGTCGTAGTGCTGAGTGGTCGCTTGCGACGTCATAAACGTGCATCCGGTCGTGCCGATAGTCATTAGGGCGACGAGAACGGCGCTCGCGGCAAGACGTGCTCTCACAGGATCCTCCGAGGTCAAAATCGGTGTCAGTTTCGAGGAATGGATCCTCATAAACACAGTTCAAAGTTTAGCCTAGCCTCCGCCTCTCCCTCGTCGGATATCGACCCACCGGCGGCGGAGACCCCTGTGGTAAACTGTTGGTCGCGGAATGGAGCCAATTCAATGCTTTTCGAAGTCGGAGAGACTGTCGTTTATCCCCACCATGGTGCTGCCACCATTACAGAGGTCAAGAAGAGGACCGTTCGAGGTGAAGAAAAGCTCTACCTGAAACTCAACGTCACTCAGGGTGACCTGACCATTGAGGTGCCGGCCGAAAACGTCGACCTCGTCGGTGTTCGTGACGTGATCGGCAAAGAAGGCCTCGACAAGGTTTTCGAGGTGCTTCGTGCCCCGTTCACCGAAGAACCCACCAACTGGTCACGCCGGTACAAGGCAAACCTTGAGAAGCTCGCCTCCGGCGACGTGATCAAGGTTTCTGAGGTTGTTCGTGACCTGTGGCGTCGTGATCAGGATCGTGGCCTCTCCGCAGGAGAGAAGCGCATGCTTGCGAAGGCACGCCAGATTCTCATCTCAGAGCTCGCCCTCTCCGAGAAGACGGATGAAGAGAAGGCCTCAGACACGCTCGACCAGGTGCTTGCTTCCTAGTTTCGTAGCTGCAGCAGTGTCGACTACAGCGGTGTCTAACACAGCGGTGTCAAATACAGCGGTGTCAAATACAGCGGTAATCGTTGTTGCTGCCGGTAGCGGCTCGCGGCTTGGTGAATCGAACCCCAAAGGGTTTGTTTCCGTCGCGGGGCGCTCGGTGCTTGAGCGTGCGCTCGATGAAGTGCTCGCGGTGCGCCCGGCTGTTCAGGTCGTCATCGTTGTGCCAGAGGATCGAGTTGACGAGGCCCGACGAATGGTGGACGGCTCGCACGTCACCGTTGTCGCAGGTGGCAGCACGCGGCAGAGGTCTGTTGCCAGCGGGCTCGCGGCACTCGGAGCGGATGTCGCGACCGTGCTCGTGCACGATGCGGCTCGCGCTCTGACACCCACCGCGCTTATCGAGCACGTGATCGCCGAGGTGGAGCTCACCGGCCACGGCATCGTGCCTGGCCTCGCCGTCGTCAATACGGTGAAACGCGTCGACGGTGCTGGTGCTGTCATGGACGAGGTTGATCGTTCAGAGCTGCGAGAGGTCCAAACCCCACAGGGCTTCCCGCACGCCGCCTTCGCGGCCGCTCACGTCGCCGCGACCGGCGACTTTACCGACGATGCGGCGGTGTTTGTCGCTGCGGGGCACCGAGTCTCTGTGATTCAGGGCGACCCGCTGGCGTTCAAGATCACGACACCGTTCGACCTTCGTCGTGCTGAGCAGCTTGTTGGCTCGCGCGCCAGCGACATCCGAATCGGCGTGGGTGTTGATGTGCACGCGTTTGACGAGAGCCAGCCGCTGTGGCTTGGCGGGGTGGAATGGCCGGGTGAGGCTGGTCTTGCCGGGCACAGTGACGGGGATGCCGTGTGTCACGCCATCTGCGACGCGATGCTCTCCGCTGCGGGGCTTGGTGATCTGGGGAGCCGGTTCGGAACCTCAGACCTTCGGTTTGCAGACGCTGCGGGGGCAATCTTTCTCACCGAGACGCTCGCGCTCGTCGTCGAAGCAGGGTTCCGGGTCGTGAATGTCTCCGTGCAGGTTGTCGCCAACCGTCCCAAGATCGGAACTCGGCGCGCAGAGATTGAACGCACGCTCAGCGCTCTCGTACAGGCGCCAGTGACCGTCGGCGCCACCACAACGGATGGTCTCGGGTTTACCGGCCGGGGCGAAGGCGTGAGTGCCATCGCAACCTGCCAGCTCAGTTCCCGCTGAGTCGCCCGGCGCGCTCCATGTGCAAGCTGGTTTGCGACAGGGCCGACAGCAGCGCGAGCCGGTGGAGGTTCTCCCATCCGGCGGTCCAGGTGAGGCGGCTCGCCAGGTCCCACACCGAAAGCTCTGGCGAGAATGCGGCGGCAACCTCGCTGGTGCGTTTCTCGTGGTGGGCAGTCGTCTCCGCGCAGCGGCCCGCGACGCCGCGAAAGCGGTAACCGTGGCCGGGTAGCGCCTCAAACTCGTCAAGTTTGGCGACCGCCGCGAGTGAGCGCAGGTAGTCGTCGAT
>JBDSUT010000072.1:0-6825 GCA_039927595.1 Terrimesophilobacter sp. | reverse complement strand
AGATGGGGAAGCCGGAGGCGACACCGCTGGCTACCACTGCTTCACGTCGCGCGTGCAGAGCCTGTGATTTCGGGCCGGGTATCGATGTCACGACGCGACGTTCGCGCGGAAAATTGGTGATGCTCGGCTCGTTGGTGTGCGACGAGGTGGGCGCGGAAACAGAGGCAGAGAGCGTGTCAGTCATAGTGATTCCAGTGTACCGCTGAGTTGACTCGAAGAGCGCTGGTAGCGTACTGAGAATGGGGCGCGAACATCACTACGAAACCACCATCGAATGGCTCGGCAACCGGGGCACGGGCACGAGCGGTTATCGAGACTACGGTCGCGAGCTTCTGCTGAGCGCGGAGGGCAAGCATCCGATCGACGGATCAGCGGATCGCACCTTTCACGGCAACGCTGACCGCTGGAACCCGGAAGACCTCATGGTTGCCGCCCTGAGCCAGTGCCACATGCTCAGTTACCTGCACGTGGCCGTTATGAATGGGGTCATCGTGACCGCCTACACCGACACCGCGGTCGGCACGATGGAGCAGACGGAGGATGGGGGAGGGCGTTTCACCTCCGTCACGCTGCGCCCCGTCGTCACCGTGGCTTCCGCCGAAATGGTCGATGCGGCACTCGCCGCCCATCACGACGCCAGCGTGAAGTGCTTTATCGCGAACTCGGTGAATTTTGAGGTGCACCATGAGCCGAGCATCGTCGTAGGCTAAGAGCTTGGTCTTTTCTTGTCCGGTATTGCACAACTCTTGTCAGGCTTTGCAAAACTTTTCGCGACAGGATTGACCGACTCTATACTCGTCCTGTATCACGCCTCCAACGAAAGTGGTTCTGTGCCTGCTGTGTTTTCTCTGCCGAAATTTGTGTCGTCCCTCGCCGTCGCGGCCATGATTGCGGTGTCACTTGTTGCGTGTAGCACCGGAGCTCCGGCCGACAACGCCTGCGAGGTGACCCCGTCGGGATCCCGCTCCGAGTCGGTCAAGATTTCTGGTGACTTCGGTAAAGAACCGAAAGTCACGATGCCGGCCTCCTTCGAGGTGAAGAAGACGGAGCGCACCGTGCTTATCAACGGCAAGGGTGACGAAGCAGTTGAAGGTAGGACCGTCACAGCTAACTACGGTGTCTATAACGCCCAGACGGGAAAGCAAGTAGAACTTGATCCCGGAGCGACATGGATCGAGACGCAGTTTGATCTGAGTCCAGCGCTGAACAGCACTTTTCCGGGATTGTTCAAAACGCTAGAGTGCGCTCGCGCTGGGGACCGTATCGTGTCCGCGGTGCCGGCAGGGGAGCTTTTCGGTCTCAGTGGCACTGACATGTCGTCAGTGGGGATCGGTGCGACGGACACCTTGGTCTTCATTATGGACGTGAGCAAGGTCGAAATGACCCCCACGCCGACCCCCACAGCCGAGCCCACTCCGGAACCTCTCTCCCTTCCGACTCCATCCCCGTGGGTAGATAACGTTCCCAGCGTTGACCTCTCTGGAGACGTGCCTGTCGTGACGCTCCCGAAGACGGCGCCGCCCACCGAGCTTCAGCTCAAGGTCATCACCGAGGGCACGGGTGCCGTTGTCGAGGCCATGTCGAACGTGAGTGTGACCGTCGACTACCAGGGAATCTCGTGGAACAAGGGTTCGATCTTCGATCAAAGTTTTACCCGCGACGCCCCCAGCACTTTCGGGGTCGGCCAAGTGGTCAAGGGCTTCGGCGCGGCGCTCGTGGGCCAAAAAGTTGGTTCTGTCGTTCTCGTGTCGATCCCGCCGGCACTGGCCTATGGCGAGGGCGAGATCAATGACCAAAACCTCATCGGTCAAACCCTCGTCTTTCTCATTGAGATCCATGACGTGGCCGTGAAGTAACAGTCGAAGCTCAGGAGAATCGCACTGTGCGCAAAGTCATCGTTCTGGGTTCCACCGGGTCGATCGGCGTGCAAGCCCTCGAAGTGATCGGGGCAAACCCCGAACGGTTTGAGGTGGTGGGGCTCGCCGCGGGAAGCAATCGCGCATTGATGGAGGCTCAAGCTCGAGAGTTTGGCGTCACGCAGACCGCAATCGGAGTTTTCGAGGCAGAGCAACTCATCCGCACTGTCGAGGCGGATGTCGTGCTCAACGGAATCACCGGCTCGGTCGGGCTCGGACCAACGATTGCCGCGCTGCAGGAGGGCCGCACGCTCGCGCTCGCCAACAAGGAGAGCCTCATCGTGGGTGGCCGACTCGTGACCGATTTGGCAGCACCAGGCCAGATCGTTCCCGTGGACTCCGAGCACTCCGCCATCGCGCAAGCGCTCATGGCGGGTGACAAACGCGAGGTGCAGAGGCTCGTGTTGACGGCATCCGGTGGCCCATTCCGTGGACGCAGTCGCGAGTCGCTCGAACGCGTGACGCCAGAGGAGGCGCTCGCGCATCCAAGCTGGGTGATGGGGCTTGTTGTGACGACGAACTCGGCCACCTTGGTCAACAAGGGGCTTGAAGTTATTGAAGCGAATCTGTTGTTTGATGTGCCGTACGAGCGCATCGACGTCGTGGTGCACCCTCAGTCGATCGTGCACTCCATGGTCGAGTTTGTGGATGGTTCCACGATCGCCCAAGCGTCGCCACCCAATATGCGCTTACCGATCTCGATGGCCTTGGACTGGCCGCACCGCGTCGCGGAGGCTGGCGTGCCGCTTGATTGGACGGCTCCCACGAAGTGGACGTTCGAACCCCTCGATGAAAGTGCCTTTCCCGCGGTCTCGCTCGCACGCAAGGTCGGGATTGCTGGCGGTGCGTATCCGGCGGTGTTCAACGCTGCCAACGAAGAAGCGGTCACCGCGTTCCACGAGGGTCGCATTCGTTTCGTTGACATCGTCGACACCATCGATCGCGTCGTCGACACGTTCTCGCCGGAGACTGGCGAGTTGAGTGTAGAAATCCTCACTCAGGCAGAACTCTGGGCCCGTTCGGCCGCGAATAAGCTCATCTCCAGCTAACGACAGGTACTCTCACTCCATGGAAACCGTGCTTCTCTACATTCTGGGTATCGTCATCGTTACCGTGGGTCTCGCGCTTTCTATTGCCTTGCACGAACTCGGTCATCTCATCCCGGCAAAACTTTTTGGCGTGCGCGTCGGCCAGTACATGATTGGCTTCGGCCCCACACTCTGGTCGCGAAAGCGCGGCGAAACCGAGTACGGAATAAAGGCGATCCCGCTGGGCGGCTACATCTCGATGGTGGGGATGTACCCGCCGGTGAAAGAGGGTGGGCTAGCGCGCACCGCCAGCACGGGATTCTTCCAGACCCTGGTGCAGGATGCCAGAACGGCCAGCGCAGAGACCATTCCCGAAGGCGAAGAACACCGCACCTTCTATGGGCTCGCCATCTGGAAACGCATCATCATCATGCTCGGTGGCCCGTTCATGAATCTCGTGATCGCGGTCATCCTGTTTGCGGTAGTCCTGAGTGGTTTTGGTGCGCAGCAGGTCAGTACGACCGTGGGAAGCGTGAGTGAGTGCCTACTGCCGGCCACGAGCAAGCAAAAAGAGTGCGCTTCTTCTGATCCCGTGGCTCCCGGTGCGCAAGCGGGTATCAAACACGGTGACCGGATTGTGAGTATCAACGGACAACCGGTCACTGTTTGGGCGGATGCGACTTCCATCATTCAGGAGTCGCCGTCTCAGCAGCTCGCTCTCGTCGTCGAGCGCGGCGGAGCCATGGTCAACCTCACTGTGACGCCAGCACTCACCCAACAGTTCGTGTACGGAGAGAACGGCAAGGTTCTCACCAATGCCGACGGCACACCGAAAACCAGAGATGTGGGAATGCTCGGTATTGTGTCTGCTATTGAGTACGTGCAGCAGCCACTCACCGCCGTTCTGCCCGCCGTGGGCAACAACATTGCGGCGGTGACAAACATCATCATTCACCTGCCGCAGCGTCTCGTTGACGTGTGGAACGCGGCATTCGGTCCGGAGGAGCGCGATCCCAACGGCCCTCTGAGTGTCGTCGGCGTTGGCCGCATTGCCGGCGAAGTGACGAGTATTAACACGATTCCCGTCGCGGATCGCGCCGCTTATCTCATCGGCCTCGTCGGCTCGGTGAACATTGCTTTGCTCGTGTTCAATCTCATTCCGCTGATGCCACTGGACGGCGGGCATGTCGCCGGTGCGCTATGGGAAGGCATTCGTAAGTTCTTCGCGAAGATATTCAAGCGGCCGAATCCCGGACCCGTCGACACCGCGAAGCTGATTCCGCTCACGATGGTCGTCGTGGTTCTGCTCGGCGGGATGAGCCTGTTGCTCATCTACGCCGACATCGTCAAGCCAATCTCGATCTTCTAGATCTCACCGTCGCGTCCAGGCGCCCACCGGTTACAAGCTGAGCAGGAGAGCTTCGCCCTGTCCGCCTCCACCGCACAGCGAGACTGCGGCGCGGCCAACCCCGCGTCGCTTGAGTTCAAACGCGGCATGGAGTGCGATGCGTGCACCGGATGCCCCGATTGGGTGGCCGAGCGCAATCGCCCCACCGTGAATGTTCACGATGTCGAGGCTTACGCCCAGTGCGCGGCTGGAGTGCAGTGCCACGGCGGCGAAAGCTTCGTTGATCTCCAGGAAGTCGAGGTCGGTGGTCTCCCACTGTGCTCGCTCAAGTGCGGCAGCGATCGCGTGAGCTGGCTGTGCGTGAAGAGAGTTATCTGGCCCGGCAACTTGACCGGGCTCGCCAACGACGGCGAGCCACTCGAGGTTGTGTGCCTCCGCGTAGTCGCGGCTGCACAAGATGAGGGCTGCAGCGCCATCACTAATTTGGGACGAGTTGCCAGCCGTGATGGTGCCGTCCTTGTCGAATGCTGGCCTGAGCCCAGAGAGCGACTCCGTGGTGCTCTCTGGGCGAATGCCTTCGTCAGCGCTGACGACGGTGTCACCCTTGCGCCCCGTGATCGTGACGGGTGCGATTTCTTCGGCCAGAAGGTCGACCGCGGCAGCAGCTCGCTGATGCGAGGCAGCGGCAATGCGGTCTTGGTCACCGCGTGAGATTCCCAGTGGCACGTTGTGACGCTCAGTGGACATGCCCATCGAAGTCTTATCGAAGGCATCCGAGAGTCCGTCGTGCGCCATGTGGTCGAGAGCTTCGATGCTGCCGTACTGCCATCCCTTGCGGGAGCCCATGAGAAGGTGCGGCGCTTGGCTCATGGACTCTTGCCCGCCGACGGCGACCACTTCGGCCTCGCCGGTGCGGATGAGTCGCGCGCCGTCGATGATGGCGGTGAGTCCTGAGAGGCACAGCTTGTTGATCGTGATGGCGGGTACATTCCAACCAATCCCGGCAGCAATGGAGGTTTGACGGGCGGGCCCCTGACCTGCGCCGGCCTGAAGAACTTGACCAAAAATGACAGCGTCGATGTCGGCGACATCCACTCCGGATCGCTCAATGGCGGCACGAAGCGCTGAGGCGCCGAGCTCGACGGCAGTGAGAGTGGAGAGCGCTCCATTCAGTCTTCCGAGGGGGGTAAGGGCTCCGGAGAGGATGACGACGTCGCGCTGATTCATTGTGTGCTCCATGGCGGTCGAGTGAGAAAGGGATACTTTCTCTGCCACTCTAGTTGGGGAACTCAACGAAAGTTTGGGCTCGGCGCTCTCTATGCTTCCACCTGCTTGCTGGACGGACAAGAATGGAGAAAGTCGGATTCTGTTGGCAACGAAAAGAGGGCGCGCCCATGGCGATGAACAAAACGGTCGCTACAGCGGCAGAGGCGGTCGTCGATATCGTCGATGGTTCGAGCCTTGCGGTGGGAGGTTTCGGTTTGTCGGGAAACCCGATGATTCTCATTTCCGCGATTCTGGCGGCGGGGTCAAAGGATCTTTCGATCGTGAGCAACAACTGCGGAGTTGACGACTGGGGTCTTGGCGTTCTGCTCGGAGCGCACCGAATCCGAAAAATGACCTCCTCCTATGTGGGTGAAAATAAGGAGTTCGAGCGTCAGTTTCTTTCCGGAGAACTCGAGCTTGAACTCACACCGCAAGGAACTCTCGCTGAGAAGCTGCGCGCGGGCGGTTCAGGAATCGCCGCGTTCTTCACCCCCACCGGGGTGGGTACCCAGGTGGCGGAGGGCGGGCTTCCTCGTCGCTACAACGCGGATGGAAGCGTTGCGGTGGCTTCTCACGCTAAGGAAGTGCGCACGATTGAGTTTGGTGGGCGCCAACGCGAGTTCGTTCTCGAGGAAGCGATCACCACCGATTTTTCGATCGTTCACGCGCTTCGCGGTGACACGCACGGCAACTTGGTTTTCAATAAAGCGGCGCGCAACTTTAACCCGATCGCGGCAGTGGCAGGACGAGTGTGCATTGCTGAAGTCGAGGAACTCGTAGAACCTGGCGAGATTGATCCTGATTCTGTTCACTTGCCTGGCGTGTACGTTCACCGGGTCGTCGAGGTGGGGCGGGATGTCGAGAAACGTATCGAGCGACGCACAGTGAAAGAGGGATAGCGATGGCACTCACACGAGACGAGATGGCGGCGCGCGCCGCTCAAGAACTCGAAGACGGCACCTACGTGAATCTTGGGATCGGGCTTCCCACGCTCGTGCCAAACTATGTTCCCGCTGGAGTGACAGTCATCCTCCAATCAGAGAATGGCATTCTCGGAGTCGGACCGTATCCCACCGAAGATGCGGTGGACCCTGACCTCATCAACGCTGGCAAGGAGACGGTAACTTTGCTGCCCGGTGCGGCATTCTTTGATTCTGCGGTGAGCTTTGGGATGATTCGTGGCGGCAAGATTGATGCGGCTATTCTCGGCGCGATGCAAGTATCCGCCTCAGGTGATCTCGCAAACTGGATGATTCCCGGCAAGATG
>JBDSUT010000071.1:0-3051 GCA_039927595.1 Terrimesophilobacter sp. | reverse complement strand
GTCACTGGTTCGATCCCAGTATCGCCCACCACAGCACCGTCAACCCGTTGGGGCCTGGTAACTATTTCCCACTCTTGCCAGTGCAATAGTTACGGTTTCGCGTTCTCCCCGGCACTGTGTTTTCGGGCTAAGCTGCAGGCCTCGACCTTGAAAGCAAAGGACCGCAGATGCCAGAAGCAAAGAGTCCCGTCATGTTCTCGCCGGCGGAAACAGCCGCAGAGGCCGAACATGCGTTGGCACACAAAGCGCTCAATAATCCATCACGGGCTTTTATGCTCGCCCTCTCGGGCGGTGGATATATTGCGCTTGGATTTGTTTTCTTCATCACGAGCCAGGTCGGCACGGTGGAGGTTATCGGCTATGGTTTGACGCGCGTCGTCGGCGGGCTCGCCTTTTCGGTCGGGCTAGCCCTCGTCGTGCTCACCGGCGCTGAACTGTTCACGTCAACATCCATGACGCTCGTGGCCAGAGCCTCCGGGTTGATTACTTGGCGCAGGCTCATCGCGCACTGGTCGACCGTCTACATCGGTAACGCGGTGGGAGCAGCCACCATTCTCGCGCTGCTGTGGTTCGGCGGCTCGTGGATGCAAGCGGGCGGGATGTGGGGCAAAGTGGTGCTCGATACCACGCTGACCAAACTCCATCACAGTTTCTTCGAAGCGTTTGTTTTGGGAATAGCCTGCAACCTCTTGGTCTGTTTGGCGGTGTGGGTCGCATTTTCCGGGCGCACTATTACGGACAAAGTGCTCGCTGTGACCGGACCGGTTGCGTTGTTTGTCGCCGCAGGGTTTGAACATTCGGTCGCCAACATGTTCATGATCCCGTTCGGCATCCTGATCAAGAATTTTGCGAGTGCGGACTACTGGGTGCAGATTGCCACCGACTCGAGTACCTATGCATCCCTCACCTGGGGCAACTTCTTGGTCGGAAATTTGCTGCCGGTAACCCTCGGAAATATCGTGGGTGGTGGACTCATGATTGGTGTCTACTACTGGCTGATCTTCCGCCTCGGTAAAAAGCATGAGGTCGCTGAGCAGGCCGGCACAGTCGCAGAGTAGCGTTTCAGCTGGGCCAAGCTCACTCAGTCGACGACGTGGAAGTCACCTGCCTGCGCCAACGCGGCGTTAATTGCGGCCACGTCGACCGTCACCGTATCTTTGTGTTTGATGTACAACTCGGCTGGTCCTGCGTGAGTGACCTCAAACGTTGCCTGCCCTAGACTCAAATCGGCGAACACGTTGTAGAGGGCCTGAAGCGCGCGAATCACTTCATGATCGGTGCGCACCCCCGAGACTCGCAGTGTCGTAGAGATGATGTGGCTGTCAGTCATGGGTCAAATCCTCCCGTTGAATGCTTGCAGAGCCGAGTCCTCGCGAGTGCCACCCCGCCCGTCACCGTGGTCAGCGTAATCAGCAACCCAGCTGATGCTGCGCACCCACTTGACCATCTTGTATCCGTGATTCGATTCAACTCGCACCCGAGCCGGAGCCCCTAAATGGATGTCGAGGGGCTTTCCGTTGCGCTCATAGGCGAGAATCGAGTCCTCTTCCCCCGCAGTGTCCAGATTAAACGCCGCATAGAAAGGCTCGCGGGGGCGGTTATCGATCATCTTCTGCGCGAGACCGTAGGACTCCACAAGCACAAAGTTGGCGCCCTCTGGACGCGGACCGAGCTCAGCGAGCACATCAGAGAGTCGTGCGCCCGTCCATCGCGAGGTGGCGGACCACCCTTGCATGCACGTGTGGGTTGCTATGTACGAGGTTTGAGGTAGTTTTCGAATGTCGCTCATCGTCAGTACCTTGCTCGTCCCGTTGAGCTTGTCCTGAAGTGTGATCGTGTAGCTCTCCCAGTCATCCTCGCGAGCGGCAACCCACTCAGGGGATTCCTACTCAGTCGGCGGAAGCCCATTGGTCCAATGGAACGCGGAAATGTCTTTGTCGGTGTACGTCGACTGTTGCGCGTTGCGGGGCCGCATCCAGTTGAGGAACAGCTTGCGGCCGATCTCGGTCGCGGGCACCAAGAACCTGTGCGCACGGGGCCGGTCAGCAAGAGTCCAATAGCTGAGTCCGATCCAGAACACCAGCACCGCGACAATGGTGGAGATCATGATGACGAGTGCCTGCGCGTAGCGGGCAGTGTCTATGTCGCCGAAGACTATGTGCACCACGTTGTACTCCTGATGCACCAGGAACACGAGGCTGACGTGCATGACGATGAAGCCACTCATCATGACCATCGCAATGAAGTGCAACGATCTGGCGCCTTGGTGCCCTCCGAACATTTTGACGTACCACGGATAGCGACTGCGAATGGCGGGCGCCATCGCAACCCCAGTGGCCATCATGAACGGGGCAAGAATGAAAATGACGAACGTGTAGCCGATCATCTGGAGAGCATCGTAAGGCTGGAAGTGTTCGATCGAGGGAACACCGAAACCGGCGTAGATAACGAACGAGTCCCACGCTTCAGGGATGACATCCCAGGAGGTCGGGATGATGCGTTGCCACAAACCGGTCGCGAACAGCAGGATCACGTACACGAAGCCGTTGATCACCCACAGCATCACCGAGAGGCCGTGCCAGTGACGCCCGAGACCGATGTTCTCGCCACCGGGCAGACCGATCAGCGGGGAAAGGGATCGCTCGTCCATGAGCGAGGTGTAAACGCCCTCCTCTTTCGGCAACTTGCGCCTCGTGAAGCGCAACCATTCAGTGCCAGGGGCGCAGTCGTTTCGCCACCAGAGACGCGGCAACGAGGAGAGCATCTCCCAGCCTGACCGCAGAAGCATTCCGATAAGAACGAAATTGATGAGGTGCGAAGCCCGCAACCAGAACGGGAAGTCCACGTTTTCCATGACCGTCTCTCTCTTCGCGCGTGTGAGCGCGAAAGAATTGAATCGTTTTCATTCAATCAGAAAAGTGTTGGCCGTCGTGCGCGGCGACTCGGGAGTAAGCGAATCAGTTAGAGTCTCTATGGTCGCAGAAATGCGAGCAACAATGCGGATGTGGCGCAGTGGTAGCGCACAACCTTGCCAAGGTTGGGGTCGCGAGT
>JBDSUT010000070.1:0-10980 GCA_039927595.1 Terrimesophilobacter sp. | reverse complement strand
TTGTGGGCGAGGAAGGGAACTGAGCCTGTGATTCAGGCGGAACAGCTATGCCCAGCATATCCCTCCCATACGGGTTCAAAAGGGCTCGCAGGCTAAAGCTTCGAAGTGCGCCGAAGTAGACTGGCATGATGCATTTCCGTGCTCTGCGCGGACCAATCGAAAGTGAGTTGACGTCGTGAGCAAGACGCTGGCGGAGAAGGTGTGGGATGACCACATTGTGGTTAAGGGAACCGATGGGGCCCCCGACCTCCTCTACATCGACCTTCACCTCATTCATGAGGTGACATCACCTCAAGCCTTCGATGGGCTTCGGATGGCGGGACGCCCGCTGCGTCGCCCCGACCTCACCATCGCGACGGAAGACCACAACACACCCACGATCAACATCACGAAGCAGATCGAAGACCCGATCAGCCGCAAGCAGATCGACACTCTTCGGGCTAACTGCGAAGAATTTGGTGTTCGGTTGCATCCGCTCGGAGACATAGAGCAGGGGATCGTGCATGTCGTCGGGCCTCAGCTTGGGCTCACGATGCCCGGCATCACCGTGGTGTGCGGCGACAGTCACACCTCCACGCACGGCGCATTTGGCGCGATCGCATTCGGCATCGGCACGAGCGAAGTTGAGCACGTGATGGCGACACAGACTCTGCCGCTCAAACCTTTCAAAACTATGGCCATCACTGTTGAGGGCGAACTGCGCGAGGGCGTGACGGCGAAAGACATCATTCTCGCGGTGATTGCGAAGATCGGCACAGGCGGTGGCCAGGGTTATGTGCTCGAGTACAGCGGTAGCACCATCCGCGCACTCTCCATGGAGGGGCGCATGACGATCTGCAATATGTCGATCGAGGCGGGTGCGCGGGCAGGGATGGTCGCACCAGACCAGATCACCTACGACTACTTGCAGGGCAAGCCACACGCTCCCCAGGGTGCCGACTGGGATGCCGCGGTGGCCTACTGGAACACGTTGCCCAGCGACGACGATGCGGTCTTTGACGCTGAGGTTGTTCTCAACGCACGCGAACTCGAGCCATTCGTCACGTGGGGCACGAACCCGGGCCAAGGTGTGCTGCTCTCAGACTCGGTGCCTGACCCGGCAAGCTTCGCCGACCCGAATGAGAGGGCGTCAGCGCAACGCGCGCTTGACTACATGGATCTTGCCGCTGGCACCCCGATGAAAGACATCGCGGTGGATGCCGTCTTCATGGGTTCGTGCACGAACAGTCGCATTGAAGACTTGCGTGCCTTTGCCTCCATCATCAAGGGCAAGAAGAAGGCCGACGGTGTGCGCGTGATGGTAGTTCCCGGTTCTGCCCGCGTGCGGCTTGAGGCTGAGGCTGAGGGCATCGATAAGATCGTCGAAGATTTTGGCGGCGAGTGGCGGTTTGCCGGATGCTCCATGTGCCTAGGCATGAACCCAGACCAGCTTGCTCCCGGGGAGCGGTGCGCTTCCACCTCCAATCGAAACTTTGAGGGACGCCAGGGCAAAGGCGGTCGCACCCACCTCGTGTCGCCGCTCGTTGCTGCCGCGACCGCCGTGCGAGGCACCCTTTCTAGTCCGTGGGACTTGACGGGGGAGGCAAAATAATGGAGAAGCTCACCATCGTCGAAGGCGTTGCGGTTCCGCTGGAACGAGCAAACGTCGACACAGACCAGATCATCCCCGCCGAGTTCTTGAAGCGCGTCACCAAGACCGGATTCGAGGACGCGCTGTTCTTCGCGTGGCGGCAGAACCCCGACTTCGTGCTCAATGATCCGGCGTTCCAGCACCCCACCGTGCTTATCGCCGGGCCAGATTTTGGCACCGGATCCAGCCGTGAGCACGCGGTGTGGGCACTCAAAGACTACGGCTTCAAGGCCGTCGTGAGCCCACGATTCGGTGACATCTTTCGCGGCAACTCCGGCAAAGCCGGCCTTCTTGCGGCCCAGGTGACCGAAGACGAAGTCAAAGAGATGTGGGAGATTATCCGGGCGAATCCTGGAATCTCAGCATCCGTGAATCTTCTGGACAAGACCGTTACTCTCGGCACACTCACTGTCTCGTTCGACATCGACGATTACACTAGGTGGCGGTTGCTCGAAGGCTTGGACGACATCGGCATCACACTGAGAGACGAGTCGTCTATCACGGAATTTGAAAAGACCAGGGAATCCTGGCGGCCGCGGACTCTTCCCGCCCACTAGTCAGCAGGGACATCAATGGACATGGATCTCAAGGATTCGCCGAAGTCAGGCGACACAGCGAGCCTTGCGGTCGACAAAATCGTGATTCGAGGCGGTAACCCCCTTCACGGCCGAGTCGACGTTCGCGGGGCCAAGAACCTTGCCACGAAAGCCATGGTGGCAACCCTGCTGGGTGAGACTCCGAGCGTATTGAAGGATGTCCCCGACATCAGCGATGTCGGTGTCGTGCGTGGCCTCCTTGAAGTTCATGGGGTGCTCGTGGCGGAGGGCGACGAGCCGGGTGAGTTCGTTTTTGACCCGAGCAACGTCGAAACAGCGCACTTTGCCCAGGTGGATGCGCTAGCCAGCTCCAGCCGCATTCCCATTCTCTTTTGTGGCCCGCTGCTGCACCGGCTCGGCGAAGCCTTCATCCCCGATCTGGGTGGATGCCGTATCGGCGATCGCCCCATCGACTATCACCTCGACGCCTTGCGCGCGTTCGGCGCGGTGATCGACAAAAGCTACGAGGGAATTCACCTCACGGCGCCCAAGGGGCTGCACGCCGCCGACATCAACTTGCCGTACCCGAGCGTTGGCGCCACAGAGCAGGTGCTCCTCACGGCAGTGCGCGCCACGGGCACCACAGAGTTGCGCAACGCGGCAATCGAGCCCGAGATCATGGACCTCATTGCCATCCTGCAAAAGATGGGCGCCATCATTTCGGTGGAACCCAACCGCGTCATCCTCATTGAAGGCGTCGAGCGATTGACCGGGTTCAACCACCGATCGCTGTTCGATCGCAACGAAGCGGCAAGTTGGGCTGCAGCGGCGCTCGTCACTCACGGTGACATTTTTGTTTCTGGGGCACGTCAGTCTGAACTGATGACGTTCCTGAACGTCTTTCGCAAGGTGGGCGGCGGCTTCGATATTTACGAAGACGGCATTCGGTTCTACCATCAGGGCGGCGAGCTGAAACCCGTGACCATCGAAACGGATGTGCACCCAGGCTTCATGACGGACTGGCAGCAACCACTCGTCGTGGCTTTGACCCAGGCAAACGGTATCTCGGTCGTACACGAAACCGTGTACGAGAACCGATTTGGTTTCACCGAGGCACTGAACGAAATGGGCGCCAACATTGTGGTGCACCCCCGTGGCCTCGCCGACTCTCCGCGCCGCGTTGCACGACGCGACTTCGAACAGGCCGCCGTCATCACGGGACCAACACCGCTGCACGGCGCGGACATCATCGTGCCCGATTTGCGCGGAGGGTTCAGCCACGTGATCGCCGCACTGAGCGCGGAGGGAACCTCGACGGTGAGCAACGTTGATCTCATCCGCCGCGGGTACGAGCACTTCTTCGACAAGCTCGCCGGGCTCGGCGCCGATTTCGATATCGAGGGCTAAAGCGTGGCGGTGGACCGGCGAGAGAAGAAACCGCGCTCAGAAAAGATTGCCATCTTCAGGCTTCTTGCGTTCCTCGTTCTTCCGGTCATGAGCATTCTGGGTCGATATCGCATTCATGACGGCCACTACCTTCCGCCCGCGGGCGCAGCCGTGGTTGCCCCAAATCATTTCAGCGAAATCGACCCTTTTGTCATGGGTGTTGCTATTTGGAAACTCGGGAGGGCGCCCCGGTATCTGGCCAAGGCATCCCTTTTTAAGGTGCCGTTTTTGGGCTGGCTTCTTCGCACCTCTGAGCAGGTGCCGGTTGAGCGCGCGGGAACTCGCGGCGTGGACCCGCTTGCCACAGCGAATCGAATCAGTGACCGAGATCTTCTGGTGGTTGTGTACCCGGAAGGCACACTGACGCGAGACCCAAATCTCTGGCCCATGCGCGGCAAAACGGGTGCAGTGCGGTTGGCGCTCACTGCGGATATCCCTCTCATTCCGGTGGCGCACTGGGGAACTCAAAAGATCATGCCGAGGTACGGTAAGCGGGTGAGCCTCTTCCCGCGCAAAACAGTGGATGTTACGTTCGGCCCGCCCGTTGATCTCTCCGCGTTTCGTGGCCGCCCCCTCAACTCTAAAATGCTGGCCGAGGCCACCGATCTGCTCATGGTCGCCATCACCGAGCTGGTCGCGACGATGCGCGAAGAAACTCCACCGGCCGAGCGTTGGGATCCCGCCCGCAAAGGGCAGTCCGAGATTGGGCGATTCGAGGAGCGGTCATGACCAACACGATGCCCCTTCGCCTGACCACGCCTGGTGCGCGTCGCGTTGCCGTTTTGGGGGCGGGAAGCTGGGGCACCACGTTTGCGAAGGTGCTTGCTGATGGCGGCTCCGATGTCGCCATTTGGGCCAGGCGGCCAGAGCTCGCCCGCGAGATTGCTCAGGCGAAACGCAACAGCGACTACTTGCCCGGCGTGAACCTTCCTCGATCACTGTGGGCAAGCTCCACCATCGAAGAGGTGCTCGACGGCGCGGACATGGTGTTCGTGTCGATCCCGAGTCAGACGCTGCGCGCAAACCTCGCCGCGATGCGCGACATCATCCCGCGCCAAGCCATCGTGGTGAGCCTCATGAAGGGCGTCGAACGCGGAACCGCGTTGCGCATGAGCGAAGTGATTCGCGAGGAATTGAATTCTGACCCCGCGCAGGTCGCGGTGATTTCTGGCCCCAATCTGGCTCTCGAGATTGCGCGGGAGGAACCCACCGCATCCGTCGTGTCGTCGGAGAATCTAGAAACCGCGACGCTCGTGGCGATGGCGGCACGAACCAGCTATTTGCGCTCCTTCGTGAACACCGATGTTATTGGTACCGAGTTCGGCGGCGTGCTCAAAAACCTCATTGCGGTCGCCATTGGCATCGTCGACGGTGTCGGTTACGGCGAGAACACGAAGGCGTCGATCATCACGCGGGGGCTCGTCGAGATGACCGAATTTGCGGTAGCCCACGGCGGAAAGCCCGAGACGCTCGCGGGGCTCGCCGGACTTGGCGACCTCATTGCCACGTGTGGGTCCTCGCTCTCGCGCAACAACACCGCCGGGCGGTTGCTCGGGCAGGGCTACAGTTTCACGGATGTCGTAGCGCAGATGAACCAGACGGCGGAGGGCCTCGCGTCGGTGGCACCCATTCTCGAGCTCGCCATGGCTAAGGGCGTTGAAATGCCCATCGTTTCCCAAGTGGCAGAGGTTTTGGCTGGCACAATGAACCCGAGAGATATCGCACCCCACCTCACCTCGGCGGGCGATGAACCCCAACCGGAGCACTGAATATGATCAATCGCGTGAGAGTGGCCCTCATTTTTGGTGGAAGGTCGAGCGAGCACTCGATTAGCTGTGCCACCGCAAGCGGAGTGCTCTCAGCGATTGATCGGGATCGTTTCGACGTCATCCCCATTGGCATCACGCGAGATGGTGCGTTCGTGCTCGAAGTGGACGACGCCGACCGTTTTCGCCTCAATCCGGATGCGCTGCCTGAAGTGGTCGACAACGGCACTCGCGTGCACTTTCCCGAGAGCGCTCTCTCGCGAGAGATCAGTGTGACAGAGGCGGATGGCACCGTGCGCAGTCTCGGAACCGTCGATGTGGCATTCCCCATCTTGCACGGACCATTCGGTGAAGACGGGACGATTCAGGGGCTGTTCGAGCTTGCCGGGCTGCCCTACGTTGGCAACGGCGTATTGGCTTCCGCGCTCGGCATGGACAAGCACTTCACCAAGACGGTGCTTCAGGCCGCCGGAATCGCGGTGGCGCCGTGGGTGACGATAACCGAAGCCGCGTGGCTTCACAACCGAGAACTGTGGCGAACGCGGGCTCACGGGCTCGGCTTGCCCGCATTTGTGAAGCCAGCGCGTGCGGGTTCGTCCGTGGGCGTCAGCCGAATTGACAGCTGGGAGGCGCTGGATGATGCGCTCGCTGTAGCCTTCGCCGAGGACGACAAAGTGCTGGTGGAAACCGGTATCGTCGGCCGGGAGATAGAGTGTGGCGTGCTCGGTGCGCGCGCTGATGGCTCAGCCACTCGGGTCTCTGTCGCTGGTGAAGTTGTTATTTCGACCGGTGGTTTTTACGATTTTGCCGCGAAGTACTTGGGTTCCCCCGGAATCGATCTGGTGTGCCCAGCGGTGCTCAGTGATGCCGAGGTAAGTGAGATGCGAGACTTGGCCGCGCGCGTCTTCGAGGCGTTGGGCGGGTCGGGCCTTGCGCGCATCGACTTTTTTCTCACGAACACCGGTTTTGTGCTGAATGAGATCAATACGATGCCGGGCTTCACCCCTATTTCGATGTTCCCGCGCTGCTGGCATGAGAGTGGCGTTGAATACCCTGCGCTCATCACCGAGTTGATTGAGCTCGGGCTGGAAGCGGCCCGCTAGGTCGATTACGGCGACGGCGACGGGGAGGGCGTGGGGGTCAGTTCGGGAAGGTTCAGCACGTCATCCGGATTCGTGCACGCGCGTGTCGCCGGGATCGACCCCACAGCATTGCTGAGGGACGTGAGCGCTTGCGTTCCCGATGCTTCATTTCCGTTGACAATGACCTCCACAGCGGGGTCACGCCCGTACGTCGTGAAGACGTAGTTGGGTGCGTCAGCATCATCGCGAAGCCAGTCCACGCCTCCGACTGTCGCGCACTGAAGTGTGGATGGCCCCGGCACCGGCACACCGCAGCGCAGCAGGATCGCGGCGGGGTTGCCCCACGCGGCGGTAGCCTGAGCATCGGTCTCTCGCCGAGCATGGTTGTCAATGACGGGCACAGACTTGAGGCGCACAATAACGTCGGCGCAAAGAGGATTGGTGGCATCTTGGGCAACGGTAAACGGCACGGCTGGGGCGCAGGCGACAAGACCCAGCACGAGCGCGGGGGTGAGCGCGCCAACGAGCGCGCGACGAATAAACGAGAACATCCCTTTCAGGCTACCGTGTGAGCATGCCCATGGAAGCAGCGGAACCCCTCACGCTGAGTGAGCTGGGCGAATCAGCTGTGCTCGCGCGAATTTTTCCTCGCCTCCCGCAGGCGGCGGCCGCACTGCTGGGTCCCGGCGATGATGCGGCAGTCGTGGCCGCCCCGGATGGCCGCTTTGTCGTGACCACGGATCTCATGGTGCACGGCCCCGACTTTCGACTCGCCTGGTCGCTGCCTCATGACTTGGGCTGGAAGGCCGCGGCATCGAACCTTTCTGACGTCGCAGCGATGGGCGCCGTGCCCACCGCTCTCGTGGTGGCAATCGCGGCACCCGCGCACTCACCGGTGACTCTCCTTGAGGGGATCGCCGACGGCTTTCGCGACGCCTGCGTGGCACTCGCGCCCCAGTGCGGGGTCGTCGGTGGTGACCTTTCCGTGTCAGAAACCATGACGATCGCCGTCACCGCTTTCGGTGATCTTGAGGGGCGTGCACCCGTGTTGCGGTCGGGAGCCCGTGTTGGCGACATCGTTGCGGTGTCGGGCGCGCTGGGCGAAGCCGCCGCCGGCTTACGACTGCTCTTCACCGAGGCGGTCGACGCTCACGATGAGCCGGATGCCGCACGCGCGGCCCTGTTGCGAGAACACACGAAGGCTCAGCTCGCGCCAACGCCGCCCATCAGCGACGGACCGCGTGCCGCGCTCGCCGGGGCGACAGCGATGCTCGACCTCAGTGACGGGCTGGCCATCGATGCCTCGCGGATTGCCCGAGCTAGCGGGGTAGTTCTTGACTTCGACACTGCCGAGCTGGGAGCTGATCCCGGCCTCGCGCTCGGCGGGGGCGAAGACCATTCCCTTCTCGCGACGTTCCCACCAGGCACCGTGCTACCGGGTAGTTTCCGTGCTCTCGGCCGCGTTTCCGAGGCGAGAGCGGATTCCGCGCTGATTTGCGTGGACGGCGAACCGCATCCGGTCGACGGCTGGGACCCCTTCACAGGCTGGTCCGGCTAGCCAGCAGCGGCCCACCACAGGGTGGTGTCACCGTACTTCTTGCTGCGGGTCAGGTGGATTCCTTCTGGCCACGCAGGTTCGGGTGATTTGGTGGCCCGCTCGAGAACGATGATCGCCTCGGGCGCAAGACGCGGAACAAGCTCGGCAAGGATGCGCGAGATCTCGTCGTTGTCGAGGTCATATGGCGGGTCGATGAACACGAGATCCCATTCCGCAGTGCTCGATTTGAGAAACGACGTCACAGAGTGCAGCACAGCGGTAACGTCAGGTCGCGCGTCTTTTGGAGCATTGCGCAGAACTCTCGTGACGTTGTCGAGGCAGATTCTTATGGCGGAAGGAGCGTGTTCGACGAGGACAACGGATCGTGCTCCTCGCGAGGCGGCTTCGAGACCGAGTGCGCCTGTTCCCGCATACAAGTCGGCGACGCGGGCACCGTGAAGTGCGTCACGTGAGTGCAGTGCAGAAAAGATCGCTTCCCGCACACGATCGCTTGTTGGCCTCGTTCCCGTGCGCGGCACGGCCAACGTGATGGAGCCGGCAAAGCCGGCGATGATTCGTGTCACCATGCAAAGGTACCCTCGGAGTGTGACTTCTCCTCTCGATGCCAAGCTGAACGGGGTTCTCGGCGGTCGAACTGCCGCCGCCTTCCTCAAGAGTTTTGGCATTGCAACTGTCGGCGATCTGGTCACCCACTACCCGCGACGGTATGCGCGGCGCGGTGAACTTACCGAGCTGGCGCACCTTCCGCTCGATGAGAACGTCACGATCGTCGCCGAAGTGATTGAGGTGCGGGAGCGCCCGATGCGCGCGCGCAAGGGCTCCATCCTTGAGGTGACGATCACGGATGGTAAGGGCGTTCTGACGCTCACATTTTTCAATCAGGCGTGGCGTGCGAAAGACCTGCGGCCGGGAGTGCGCGGCATTTTCGCGGGCAAAGTCGGAGACTATCGGGGCAGCCGTCAGCTCGCTCACCCCGATTATGAGCTTTTTGGCGCCGGAGATAGCGGGGACGGTAGTGACATGCCGCTCGATGCTGAGGCGGCCAAGGCGTGGGCGTTGACTCCCATCCCGATCTACCCCGCCACCTCGACGGTGGCGAGCTGGCAAGTTCAGAAGGCCATGGGGGTTGCCCTCGACACGCTGCCTGAGGTGACAGATCCGGTGCCGGATGCTGTGCGCGCCGCACGCACGCTGCTGCCTTTTTCTCAGGCGATCGAGCTGATCCATAGGCCCGCAGTGGATGCGGACTGGGACGCCGCGAGAAAGTCCCTGCGTTTTCAGGAGGCATTCGTTTTGCAAATGGCACTGCTGGAGCAGCGGCAGAGGCTTAAGGAGCAGGCCGCCACAGCCCGTGTTCCCACCGCGGGTGGGTTTCTCGAGCAGTTCGATGCTGGGCTGCCCTTTACGCTCACGACCGATCAGCACACGGTAGGTGAGGCGATTGCCGGCGACATTGCCGCGCCGGAGCCCATGAACCGGCTGCTCCAGGGCGAGGTCGGCTCCGGCAAGACCGTGGTGGCGTTGCGGGCCATGCTTGCTGTCGCCGATTCTGGTGGGCAGTCTGCGCTTCTGGCACCCACCGAGGTGCTTGCGGGGCAGCATCTCCGATCGATCGTGGCATCCCTGGGACCTGATCTTGCCGCACGGCTTCGCCCGACGCTCATTACGGGTCAGTTGCCCACGGCGGATCGAAAACGCGCGTTGCTCGCGGCCATCACGGGGCAAGCGCAGATTGTGATCGGAACTCACGCGCTCATGAGCGATTCTGTCGGATTCTTTGACCTAGGGCTTGTCGTGGTCGACGAGCAGCATCGCTTCGGTGTCGACCAGCGTGAGGCGCTGCGCCGCAAGGGCACGGTGCCGCCGCACGTTCTGGTGCTGACCGCGACGCCCATTCCCCGCACTGTCGCCATGACGGTGTTCGGTGATCTCGACGTATCCACGATTGCAGAGCTGCCCTCCGGGCGCAAACCTATTGTGACCTTCGTGGTGGCCCTCGCTGATCACCCCGGCTGGATGGGTCGTGTGTGGGAGCGCCTTGCTGAGGAGCTCGCGCAGGGTCGTCAAGCGTTCGTCGTGTGTCCTGCCATCGACGCGAACTCCGCAGCCAACGCCGATTCCGAATCTGGCACTGTGCCAGCTGATTCAACGGATGTCGCACGCCCGCTCTCCACCGTGACCACCACCCTGGAAATGCTGCGCGAGCAACCGCAGCTTGCCACCCGACGCATCGAGGCCCTGCACGGTCGCCTCTCCAGCGACGAGAAAAACTCGCTCATGCGTGCTTTTGCCGCCGGGGAGATCGACGTCTTGGTGGCGACGACCGTCATCGAGGTGGGTGTCGATGTGCCCAACGCCTCGGCCATGATCGTCTTGGATGCCGACCGCTTTGGCGTCTCCCAGCTGCACCAACTGCGTGGCCGCGTCGGTCGAGGGGGAGTGCCGGGCCTCTGCCTTCTGGTCACGGCAGCGGAACACGATTCCCTTTCCCGCGAGCGCGTGGAGGCCGTAGCTTCCACTCTTGACGGGTTCGTTCTCGCACAGAAAGACCTTGAACTGCGGCAAGAAGGTGACGTTCTCGGGAGCACGCAGTCCGGTGGGCGCTCCAGTCTGCGGCTGCTGCGAGTCGTCAAAGACGGTGACCTCATCCTCGAGGCGAGGGCGATCGCTCAAGAAGTGTTGGCTTCCGACCCGACGTTGGCGGGGCATCCGGCGCTCAAGGAGGCGCTGGAGAGACGACTTGACGATGGTGAGCGCGATTTTCTCGCCAAATCGTGAGCCACTGTTCTTGCCAGCGTCAGAAGCTTGAATCCAACCAACGATAAGGTTGGATGATGCACCGGATCGCCGTCGTTCCTGGGTCATTTGACCCCATCACGCTTGGTCACCTTGACGTGATCGACCGTGCTGCTGGCCTCTTTGATGAATTGCACGTTCTTGTCGTGCACAACCCAGACAAAAC
>JBDSUT010000069.1:0-1500 GCA_039927595.1 Terrimesophilobacter sp. | reverse complement strand
TGGGGGTTCCTGGGCAAAGTCGCATGCCCTCAATAAACTCCACACCGTCCTTGCTGCCGAGTTCGCCTTTCTTTCCAGGCGGGCCGAGGCGGTCGATTCGGTAGTCCGTCGAAGCGGTCCACCCCATTTTTCGGGCGGGTATGTGGAGGCGCTCGGGCAGCGAGTTTGCCCAGTACTGTTTGTCAGCATCGCCTAGCCCCGGGTTGAGCCCGGTTGCCAGTGAGAGGCGCATGAGCTCTACGGCTTCTTCTGCCACACCAACGTTGGGCATGCTGAGTGTTGACGCCACAGCGATCTGCGGAAAGCGTGCTCTGCGGGGGGATTCTGAATCAACACGGACTGCGAGATTGACTTCCCACCCCCAGGTGTATTCGGTTCCTGTGCCGTGTACCGGTGAGGTTGAGTCCTGAGCGCCCGGGGGTAGGTCGGATCGTGCATCTTCTGATTTGGCGTGGAAGCCAGCAAACGGGTCAACGGTGCTCGTCCTTGACAGCTTTTCAATCCGGTCCATGTCTCCGCTGATGAACGCCGCTTCTTCTTCGGCTACTTTCTCGCCGAGCCTTTTGGAGGTGTAGTGGTTGGCCCGTGTTGGCGACTGAATGACTGTCTGATCGAAAGAGATGTCCAGTGTGTTGGATATGCGTCGGATGCGGCGAGGTTGCTCATGAAATGTCATAAGAATGAGCGCATTGGTGAACTGCGTCAGTCGTGCGCGGGCAATTTGTTCGCGTTCTTTGTCGAGTGCGTCTCTCACGTCGCGAAGTTGGGAGTAGAGGAGTCTTGCGTTGCGCTTCATTGGGTATGGGTCCATGAGGCGCAGCATGCGGTGGAATGTGTTTCCCACGTTCTTCTCCCATCGACGCTCTTCTCGTGCAGCAATGCCGAAGGATGAAACGGGTGTGGGGAGCCCAAGAAATTCACGGGACTCGGCGGAGATCCGCCGGTAAAAGACGCGATTTAGGTTGCGAATCCACAGCGAGTTTCGTTCGGCAGCCAGCATGAGGAGTCCGACGAGAATGGCGCGACGATTGAAGATTTCGGTAGCTCCACCGATGCCGGGGAATGGATTGTCGATGCGCTCCCACTCTTCAAAGAGGTCGAGGACGCCGGACTTGAGGACTCGGTTTGAAGTGCGGACCACATCTTCATGGTCAATGAATGGTTCGAGACGTGCGCGCCGGTCAACTTCGCGTTCGGTAAATCCACCGAACTGGTCGTCACTGCAATCTTCGCCGTCGTATGGGGAGTGCTGCATGGTCATTAGAGGGCCTCCCCAGTGATCTGAGTGAGCCAGTCGGTTGCAGAGTGTTTGCGGCTGTATTGGAGGTAAGGGCGAAGGCTTCCTGGTGTGGTAAACCCGGTGACATCTAGAAGCACATCGAGCGGGAGGTTCGCATTGAGCAGTGCAACAATCCACCCGGAACGAAGGCGAGCGACGGATGGGCGCAGTTCCCCGCGGTTGCGGCCGATGAATTGCTGCAACTCGTGTGGCGGGTATTC
>JBDSUT010000068.1:0-3132 GCA_039927595.1 Terrimesophilobacter sp. | reverse complement strand
GTGCGCAGGCTTCGGATCTGATGCGAAGGCGGGCACGCTCGGCGCGGATTGGATCGAAGACCTCGTTCTTCGGGAGGCCGGCCCGTACACCTACGATCAGTGGGTCGCCCACCACGTGAGTTTCTCTGACCCAGCAATTAAGCACGCATTCGAGTCTTTTCAACAACTTTTGCTCGGAAGCGGCGACACGGCTGTAAGCTTCAGCGAGATTGCGCCAATGACCACAGGGTCAACAGACGATATCGCCACTGCCTTAGGTGCGGGCTCGTGTGCCCTCGCCCACGGGCCCGTGTCGTTTGCGCGTAACCTCACCGACCCGCAGGCCGGAAACACCACCGTGGGCCCGAAGGGCGCGTTATGGGCGTTCTTGATGCCGTCTGTTGTCGCAGGTGGTAACTCGGTAACCGGAGGTGGTGACATCGTTGCCGCGTTCTCCAATGATGCCGACACGATCGCTGTGCAGAAATATTTGTCCAGCGCGAAGTGGGCAAACAGTCGGGTGACATTGGGCGGCGTCATCAGCGCCAATAATGCGGTTGATCCCGCGGAGGCGTCGACCCCGATTCTGACGGAGGCGATGAAGATTTTGCAGGACCCGAGAACAGTTTTTCGATTTGATGCCTCCGATCAAATGCCAGAGTCCGTGGGGTCAGGATCATTCCCCGCGTGCATGGAGCATTGGGTTGGCGGAGCCTCGCTGGCCACAGTCCTCCTCTCCGTCGACGCGCAGTGGCCGACCGAATAACTTCACGGCTTGAGCGTTGAGTGCTCGGACCCCGCGCGTTAGATAATGAAGCGCATGAGTGGAATGCGCGGGGGCGGAAAAAGCCGGGTCAGCAGTAGGGATGCTGAAGCTCAGCGCGCGGCAAACGCCACTGCCCCTAAGGTCGCGGGCCTCTTTCGCCGAATTGCTGAACTTTTTCTGCCACACCGCACGTCACTCATCATCACGGGCACTCTTGTCATGCTCGGAGCGGCGTTGTCGGTTTTGCCGCCCCTGCTCACTCAGCAGGCGTTCGACCGGGGCTTGTTCCCCGCAGGAGGGCCCAATCTGCCGGTACTCGGGGGAATAGTGGGGCTCATGGTCGCCATCTACCTCCTCTCGGCCGCCTTGGGTATTGGGCAGACCTGGTTGACAGCGAATGTCGGAAACAAAGTCATGGGTGCGTTGCGGGTGAAACTGTTCGCGCACCTGCAGCGCATGGAACTCGCGTTTTTTACGAGAACGAAGACCGGTGTCATCCAGTCCCGACTGCAAAACGATGTGGGTGGAGTGTCAGCGGTTCTGACCAACACGGTGTCGAGTGTGCTCGGTAACACCGTGACCGTGATTGCGGCGTTCATCGCCATGGTGTTGCTCTCGTGGCAGCTCACCGCTGTCGCGCTCGTGCTCATGCCCTTTCTTGTGATCGCACAGCGCAGGGTCGGGCAGGTGCGGGCGCGAATCGCGACCAAGACCCAGGAATCACTGAGCGACCTCACCGCGATAACCCAAGAGACACTGTCGGTATCTGGTGTGCTGCTCGCCAAGAGCTTCAACCAGCAGGGCGCAGAAGTCGCCCGCTACCAGGACGAGAATGACAACCAAGTGCGCCTTCAAGTGCAGCAACAGATGAGTGGGCAGTGGTTCTTCGCGATGGTGCAAATATTTCTCGCCGTCATCCCGGCCATCATCTACCTGTGTGCGGCGTGGCTCATCCTCGGCAATGTGCCGGTGACGGCGGGCACCATTGTCGCCTTCACGACGGTGCAGGCGCGCCTCATGTTCCCGCTGATGGGATTGCTGCGGGTGGCGCTCGACGTGCAAACATCAGGGGCGTTGTTTGCTCGAATCTTTGAGTACCTCGACCTCAAGCCAGCCATCATCGATGCGCCGGATGCTGTGCCGGTGAAGGAAGACGACCCGCGCCTCGGCAAAGTCGAGTTCGATGACGTGTACTTCAGCTACCCGGATGACGCCGGTTTAGCGAATCCGACTCTCAAGGGCATCTCGTTCACGATCGAGCCCGGTCAGTTCGCAGCCTTCGTCGGTTCGTCCGGTGCCGGAAAGACAACCATCTCTTACCTCATCCCGCGCTTCCATGACGCGACGAAGGGGCGGGTGCTCTTCGCGGATCACGACCTTCACACCCTGCAGCAGGAGTCGGTGCTCGACAACATCGGCATTGTGAGCCAAGAAACCTACCTCTTTCACGCGACAATCGGCGAAAACCTGCGGTACGCGAAACCCACGGCGACCGAGCACGAAATCGATCAGGCGTGCAAGGCTGCGAACATCTACAACACGATCGATTCGTTCCCCGAAAGGTATGACACGGTCGTGGGGGAGCGTGGCTATCGGCTGAGTGGGGGCGAGAAACAGCGCATTGCGATCGCGCGAGTGTTGTTGAAGAACCCTGCGGTGCTCATTCTGGATGAGGCGACGAGCGCACTCGATTCGATTTCAGAACGCGTTGTGCAGCAGGCGTTGGATGCGGCGTCCAGGGGGCGCACGACCATTGCGATTGCTCACCGGCTCTCGACGGTCGTCGCCGCCGACGTGATCTTTGTTCTTGATGCCGGGCTCATTGTCGAGCACGGAACTCATCCCGAATTGATGTCAGCGGGCGGCACCTATTCGAGGTTGTACAGTGAGCAAGTAGACGTGCACTAACGCACGGTTTTCTCCCTTACGCTCATCACTTTCAGGAGCTTGCCCACATGAGCATGAGTGCGCTTGACCCCATCACCGAGCCGATTCAACTACCTGGTAAAGAGCACACGGGCAGTTTGGGGCTGCTTCAAGGTTCCGCGCTCTACATCGCGTCCGTGCTGGGAACGGGAATCTTGGTGCTGCCGGCTCTGGCATCCGCGGCAGCAGGGCCAGCGTCGATCCTCGCCGTTGCTGCGGTTCTCGGGCTGTCGATACCGCTCGCTGGAACGTTCGCCTCCCTCGCTGCGCGGCATCCGGATGCCGGCGGAGTCGCCACGTATGTGCGGTTGGCTCTTGGCCGAACAGCGGCGCGCATGACCGGGTACTGGTTTTACTTCGGCGTGAGCCTCGGCGCTCCGGTTGTGGCCACCCTCGGGGCCACCTACATGGGTTCGATTCTTGGGGTGCCGCGCCCCGTCGTCATAGTTTTTGCGGTAATC
>JBDSUT010000067.1:0-2835 GCA_039927595.1 Terrimesophilobacter sp. | reverse complement strand
TTCAGTGCGAACTCGGAGGGCGCGTGCCCGAACTGCAAGGGTGCCGGAGTGATCTACACCGACCTCGCCGTGATGGCGGGTGTCGAAACCGTGTGCGAGGTGTGCGAGGGCAAACGGTTCGAGGCATCCGTGCTCGACTACACCCTGGGCGGGCGCAACATCGCCGACGTGTTCGGTATGCCGGTCGTTGAGGCGAAAGAGTTCTTTGCCGAAGGTGCTGCGAAGTTGCCGGCCGCCCACGCCATCCTCACGCGCCTCGCGGATGTCGGCCTTGGTTACATCCAGCTCGGCCAGCCGCTCACCACGCTCTCTGGCGGCGAGCGCCAACGCCTCAAGCTGGCAACCCAAATGGCGGAGAAGGGCGACGTGTACGTGCTCGATGAGCCGACAAGCGGGTTGCACCTCGCGGATGTCGAAAACCTGCTCGGCCTGCTCGATCGGCTGGTCGACTCCGGCAAGTCTGTCATCGTGATCGAGCACCACCAGGCCGTGATGGCTCACGCGGACTGGATCATCGACCTCGGCCCCGGTGCTGGCCACGACGGCGGCAAGATCGTGTTCGAGGGAACTCCCGCCGACCTGGTCGCACAGAAGTCAACGCTCACGGGCGAGCACCTCGCGCGCTATGTGGGTGCTTAGCTCGCTCGCTTCATCGGTGGGGCCGTCGTCGTCCACCAACCGCCAACCGCCAACCGCGCGAGCATCCGCGAGTTAAGTATTCGCACCGCTGTGGATTCAGGTTTGATATCAATTGAGCTTTGTGTGAGATTGTGCGCAAATTTTGTGCCCTTTCCGTTGCTCACAACTGCTACCCTCTGGCCATGCGAATTTCCCTCACAAACAGCGCGACCACGTCGCTCGCTCGCGCTTTCATTGTCGCGACGGCAGCATCCGTCTTGTCGCTTAGCCTTGTCGGCTGCTCGGTGCTGAACTCCCTGCAAGGTTCGTCACCTGACGGCTCAACGAGTAGCAGCGATGAGACCACTATGACGCCTGAAGACGAAGCGAACACCAAGGCGCTCGAAGTTTACGCTGCCGCGGAGCGGGCTCAGCTTCCCAGCATTTTGGAGCAGACGAAGGATATCTACTCCGATGTGACGGTCGAAACGAAGGCTCCCTCCACCATCATCTTCATCTACGTCTACATCTCCCCGGTGGATCCTGCGGCCGGGGCAGATTATTTCAACGGAAAGCTCACCGATTTTCAAGACATCTGTGACAACCAAGTTTTTCCTGCCATGGATCAGGCGGGAATTAAGGGCACCAAGCACGTTCACTACATTTACAAGAACCCGGATGGTTCAACTATTTGGGAAAATGATTTCGCCTCCAACTCGTAACCGTTGGGCACTGAACTCCTGATCGATTAGTTCACGGTCGCACGGGGGCTATTCCGCTCGCGGTGGGGGCTTCTCCGCTCAGCGGCCGAGACCGAGTAGCCGGTCCGTGTCGCCGAACACCTCTAGGCCCGCGGCGAGAGCAGTCCCCTCCAGCAGAGTGCGGCCGTTGTGGTTGCGGTGGCGCAGTGTGATGCGCGCGTCCAGGGTCTCTTCAACCCGCTGGTGCATCGCTGTACGCAGTGGGGCGTGCAACAGGCCACCGCGCACTCGTTCGGCTTCGAGCTCGAGCACGCCGTCAGGGCTCTCCACTGTCCAGCGCACGTGGCTGTCGTCGATCTCGAGCCGACGCTCTTTGGCGCGGTTGTAGGTGGTCCAGCGGTGCAACGTGCCGCCGTGCTGCAGGCCCACGATGAAACCTCGGAAGGGGCGACCCAGCCACGGGATGATTGCCACGGAGCCGATGAGCGAGGCCTCGGCATCCGAGTCGATGTGGTTGCTCGCCATCCACACGTAGCCGGCGGGGAACGCCTGGCCCCAGTCTTTTTCGATGTAGCCGCGACCACCGTCGAAGCTCGTCGCCGCACCCTCAACCTCGAGCGTGCCACTGAGCGCGTGCCCAAACGAGACGATGCCGTGAAAACACTCCATGAACGGAACAAGCCCGTACCAGCCCATGATTCCGGGCTCGCGCAGGGTCACCGGCCACGGCTGCAGCGCCGTCGAATACCGGATGCTGCCCCGCAGCTGCGGCAGGTTAAGCTCGACCCCCTCAGCGCTGAAGTGATTGTCGCCCACCGTCACCTCGAAGCGCCCGGAGTCCGCCGAAAACTGCTCAGGCTCGAACCGGTGATACCAGCTGCGCCCTGTCAGGCCGTCGAGCACCTGCACGAACGCCTCATCGCGCTCACCCTCCGCCTCAGCGAGCCCCCGAAACACGCCAGGAATGACCGCCCACCGCTGCGAAAGGTCAGCGGAGACAAGCTTGATGTACCAACCCTCGAAGTAGCAGCGCTTCACACCCCGCCCGTGAAAGGCCTCCGGATGTCGCACGCCGCGCACGTAGTCGACAGGGGTTCGCATGTCGCTATCCTAGGCGCGTCGATTGTGGGGAACGAGAGGTGCTTGGCGCCGCATCATCCGGTGATTGCCGGCACGATCGCACCCGCGAAAACCTGCCACGCGAGCGCGGTCTTCGCCACAAGGCTCAGCGTGATGTAGGTGCGCTCACCCTGCAGGTAGCTCGCCCACTTGCCCACCTGCTTGTACTGAAGCCACTGGTTGATGGCGAACGTGTTGAAGAAGAGGAACAGGGAGATCACAATTCCGACCACGAAGCCGGGTGCGGCGATCCCGCTGTCACTTCCGATACGCAGGAAGTAGATGAGAACGATGATCCACGGCACGCTGCCCACCATCGAGCCAAAGATGAACGGCAGCATGCCACCGGATCCGGGCCGCTCGTACTTTTCTTGAAGGGCCCCGAAGAGGATCATCG
>JBDSUT010000066.1:0-8421 GCA_039927595.1 Terrimesophilobacter sp. | reverse complement strand
GAGCGATCGACAAATCTTTACACCATGGTGACGGCGATTTCGTTCTTCCAGGGGTCATCAAAGCGGAGGATTTGGCCGTCGTCACGCATGCTGATCTGCGCGGAGGCGAGGCGCTCACGAAGCATCCCCAGGTCATCCGGTGTCGGCAGGTTAATCGTGACCTCTCCAAGTCCGAGTGCCGGCGCGCGGTCAAGGGTTCCCCTGCTCCGCCAGGTGTTCATGCCGAGGTGGTGATGGTAGCCACCGGCGGCGACGAACAGGGCCTGCGAACCAAACTCGTTTGTCACCTCGAAGCCGAGGGTGTCAGCGTAGAAGGATCGAGCAGTTGGAATGTCGCCAACTTTCAGGTGCACGTGACCGACTGTCGTCTTGCCGAGGGAGGTACCGGCAGTGACATCCGAGAGGTGGGTCTGGAGGAATTTGTTCGGGTCGAGGTAGAGGGTATCCATGGCGACCCGGCTTCCATTCCTCAGCCACGAGCTGCGCGGCCGATCCCAATAGAGCTCTACGCCGTTGCCCTCAGGGTCATCGAAGTACAGTGCCTCGGATACCAGATGGTCGGAACTTCCGGTGAAGGAGCCGGGGAACTTCGTGGACACCGAGCGGAGCGCACGGGCAAGAGCGGCCTGGGTATCGAAGAGCAGGGCCGTATGGAATAGCCCGGCCGCGCCCGCCGCTGCGTGTTTTAGCAGCGGCGAGTGTTCGAGGATGACCAGCGGCTCTGTGTCGGAACCCAGGATGACACTGTCGCCATCTTGCGCGAGTACGTCAAGCCCAACGCCGTCACGATAGAACGCCGTCATGGCATCCAGATTGGCAACCTTGAGGGCGACAGCGCCCATGCTGGTGTCTGCGCTGATGGCGTCTGCTTGTGTCATTGCTCGTCCTTCACTTCGTGTTCTGCTCGGTGGTTGCCCGCCGGCGACAGTGACGGCCGTCTCGGAGCGCGCGATGTACTCGACGGTTGCTCCGCCGCCGGTAAAGATACCGCCGATTGCGTTGGCCATTCCGTCCGTTCCGATGATGTTGACTGAACTCATGTGATGCCCTTTTCTCAAAGTGGATTACTTGTAGCTACAAGTAATAGTACAACATTTGGTTGTATATGCAACTATTTTGATAGAATCGACACATGACGGAAGAAAAATGGCTGAATCGCGACGAACTCTTGGCCTGGGTGCAGTTCGTGGCCGTCCTACAACTCCTTCCACCGGCCCTCGACGCCCAGCTCGACCGGGATGCCGATCTCACCCACTTCGAGTACTTCACCCTCGCGATGCTCTCTGAAGCTCCGAACCGCACTCTGCGAATGACGTTGCTCGCCGGGCAGACGAACGCGACGCTGGCCAGGCTCTCCCGCGTGGTCTCCAACTTGGAGTCGCGCGGGTTCGCAGAGCGCATGGCCTGCGCAGAAGACCGGCGCGCCACCAACGTCTCACTCACCGATGTCGGCTGGCAGAAGGTGGTGGCCACCGCGCCAGAGCATGTGAACCTAGTGAGGAGCGTCGTCATCGACGCACTGACCGCCGAAGAGATCGCACAGCTAGGGGCGATCTCGGCGAAGTTGCTTGGCAACCTGGATCCGGAGGGCAAGATGGCCGCGACGATGTTGGCGGCGGCATCCGGCGATCATGCCGCCCAAGCCTGAGCTGCGACAGTCAGCAGCACGGCGTGGCAAGTAAGATTTGCCTGTGAGCGTGCGCCTTTATGATTCCCGATTGCGCGAGGTTGTTGACCTCGTGCCTCTCGTCGACGGCAACGTTGGCATCTACGTGTGCGGCCCCACGGTGCAGTCGTCGCCCCACATTGGTCACTTGCGTTCTGCGCTCGTCTACGACCTGTGGCGCCGGTGGCTGACCTACCGGGGCTACCGGGTGACCCTCGTGCGCAACGTGACAGACATTGACGACAAGATTCTTGCGAGCGCCAGAGCCGAAAGTAACGCGGGCGATGATGCCGAGCAGTGGTGGGCGCTCGCCTACCGCGTCGAGCTCGAGTTCAGCGCCGGGTACGAGGCTCTCGGCATCCTGCCCCCCACGTACGAGCCGCGCGCCACGGCAAGCATCGGGCAGATGCAGCAGATCATCGCCAGGCTCATCGAGGCCGGGCACGCCTACCCCGCTGCGGATGCCTCCGGCGACGTCTACTTCGACACCGCATCGTGGCCCCACTATGGCGAACTCACGCGCCAGAAGCTGCAGGACATGGAGCCCGCCACCGACGCAGACCCTCGCGGAAAGCGCGACTCCCGCGACTTCGCCCTGTGGAAGGGCCACAAGGCGAGCGAGCCCGTCTCTGCGAGTTGGCCGTCACCGTGGGGCGACGGGCGACCCGGTTGGCACATCGAGTGCTCCGCCATGGCATCCCGTTACCTCGGTAGCAGCTTCGACATTCACGGTGGTGGGCTCGACCTTCGGTTCCCACACCACGAGAACGAGCTCGCACAGTCCACCGAGGCCGGCGACACGTTTGCCAACAACTGGGTGCACAACGGTCTCGTCAACGTAGGTGGCCAGAAGATGTCGAAGTCGCTCGGTAACTCGATTTACGCCTCCGAATTTCTGGCCCAGGCCCGCCCGCTCGTCGTGCGGTACTACCTAAGCTCTGCGCACTACCGGTCAACGATCGACTACCACGATGGCGCACTCGTCGAGGCAGAGGCCGCGCTCGAACGCATCGAAGGCTTCCTGTCGCGCGTGAATCGCAGACTCGAGGGCACTGAGTTTTCTGGCAGTGGTGCACCGGTCGTGCCGGAGGCCTTTGCCGCTGCGATGGATGACGACCTCGCCGTTCCGCAGGCGCTCGGCGTGCTGCACGACAGCCTTCGAGCGGGCAACGCGGCCCTTGACACCGACGACATTGAGGCGGCCGCGCACATCCGCGGTGAAGTGTTTGCCATGACAGAGGTGCTTGGCATCAACCCGCTGGTTGCACCATGGAACGCCGCACCCACGGATGCCGCCACCCCGGCCCTCACCCGTCTCGTCGAGCGTCTCATCGACGACCGCAACGCGGCGCGTGCCGCGAAGAACTTCGCCGAATCCGACCGCATTCGCGACGAGTTGGCCGGCGCAGGCATTACCCTCGAGGACACCCCTCGTGGAACACATTGGAGCGTCTCGTGAAAAACACATCATCCAAACACGGTCGCCCGGGCGCCGTGCGCAAAGGGGCTCGCGGGCCACAGGTCGGCTCGGGCGGGCAGGGCCGTCAAGCTCTTGAAGGCAAGAAGCCAACGCCGAAGGCAGTGGATCGCCCGTACCACCCCGCGGGCAAACGCAAGGCCGCTGCTGACCGCCTAGAAGCAGCGGGGGGCAAGCGCCGCGCTCCGGGAGCCACGGGTGGGTCCGGCGCGTCAGCTGATCGCGCGCAAAAGATGCGTCGCCCCAAGTCCTCCGACGAGTCAGAGTTTGTGACCGGCAGAAACTCGGTGCTTGAAGCTCTGCGCGCCGTGATCCCCGCTACGACTCTCTACATCGCCTCGCGCATCGAGTACGACGACCGGGTGAAAGAGATCATGGGTATCGCGACCAAGCGTGGCCTGCCGATCCTCGAAGTCATGCGGCCAGAGCTTGACCGCCTCGGCGGCTTCGACTCCGTGCACCAGGGTGTCGTACTGAAGGTGCCGCCGTACGAATACGCGCATCCGCTGGAACTCCTCGACAAGGTCATCTCGCAAGGTAAGGTGCCGTTGCTGGTGGCCTTGGATGGCATCACCGACCCCCGAAACTTGGGCGCGATCATCCGCTCGGTTGCCGCGTTCGGAGGTCACGGCGTGATCGTTCCGCAGCGTCGCTCGGTCGGGATGACGGCAGCAGCCTGGAAGACTTCTGCCGGTGCAGCCGCACGCACCCCCGTGGCGATGGCCAGTAACCTCAACCAGACTCTGAAGGCGCTCAAGGAGCGCGGGGTTTTCGTACTTGGTCTCGATGGCGGCGGCGATGTTGAGTTGCCAGGTTTGAGCTGGGCGAAGTCACCGCTCGTTGTGGTGGTCGGCAGCGAGGGCAAGGGGCTGTCCCGACTCGTCACCGAGAACTGCGACGCTGTCGTCTCGATTCCGATTTCCGCGACAACGGAGTCACTCAACGCGGGAATCGCGACCAGCGTAACCCTGTACGAGATTGCGAAGGCGCGCGCGGCGGCGAAGAAGAAGTAACAGCACTACTTCTGGCAAGCAACCAAAAGGCAAAACCGCGGTGTCAGCAACAGCGGCTCCGCCTCTTTTGTATGGGCTTACGCCTCGAGTGCTTGGATGATGTCTTCGTAGATATCGTGGACTCGGTCGCGACCGCAGTTGAGGGTGCGGATGTGGCGCAGCGTCGTGCCGGACCATCGTTGATAGCATTCATATCGTCGATCACGCCGTCATCGCCACCTGTGTATTTGGTCGTGTGGTGCAGCACAAGAGTTGTACCTACTCGCGGGGACGCCGCAGCATGGGCGCTGCAGGAGTTTTTTCGACCACGATCGGAACTTCAACGGTAGCCTTCAGGGTTCGCGCGAACTCGCATATTCGAGCAAGTGGCCCGTCGGCGTTTCGATGACGACGAGGCCGGCGTTCGGCTTCATGAGAAGTGACAAATGTTTGAGCTCGTGGCGAGATATCCGCGGTGTCCACACGCGTCGCCTGAATGTACGTGATGTCGATTGTTGACGATAAGTGGCAAACATAGAGTTGCCGAAAGCAACGAAGCTTTGCCGGCAGTGTCAGCACTGGCTTAGCTCGAAATCAATTTTTCACGGTTGGTTTCGCAGAGTTAAACGCAGGCTATGAAAGGGATCAGAATGCAAAGTGTGCCTGGCGGCGCCTCAGTCTCGGTGAAAGATGTGACCAAGACATTCCTCACGTCTACGGGAACGACATTCGCTGTCGATTCGGTGTCATTTGACATTCCAGCCGGAAACTTTGTTTCCGTTATCGGGCCTTCTGGCTGTGGCAAGACCACAGTGGCTCGAATGATTGGAGACCTGCTTCCACCAAGTAGTGGAGAGATTCTCATTGACGGTGATCCTCCAGGAGTGGCGAGGGCTCGTCGGCAGTTCGGTTTCGTTTTTCAACGCCCAACACTCGTCGAGTGGCGTTCCGTATTGAGGAACGTGACTCTTCCATTGGATGTGCTGGGTTGGGGAAAAAGCGAGAAGGAGGAACGGGGGCGGGAACTGCTGGAGCTCGTCGGCCTTCAGGACTTCGCTGACCATCGCCCCGACCAGATTTCTGGTGGGATGCAGCAGCGCGTCGCCATTGCACGCGCCCTCTCCTACGACCCCGGCGTGCTCATCATGGATGAACCATTCGGCGCGCTCGACATGATCACACGTGATCGCATGGGATTTGAGCTGCTGCGCATTTGGGCGAAATCGGGGAAGACCGTTGTCTTCGTTACTCACAGCATCGAAGAGGCTGTGCTGCTTTCCGACACTGTGCTGCTGATGGGCCCGCGCCCGACCACAGTACAAAAGATGGCCACGATTGACCTCGAGCGGCCGCGCGTCGTCTCGCATCGAGAAGATCCGCGCTTTATTGCCGCCACTCGCGAATTGAGAGAAATGCTGGAACCAAATGTCTAAGACAACGTTGTCAGGAACCCACAAGACTCCTCGATTCATGAGGGCATTCACCGAGAACTTCCAGGCGATCCTCTTCTATATTGCGCTTATCGCGCTCTGGGAGGTGGCGTATCGCACAGGAATGGTTCGTTCTTTCATCCTCCCTGGTCCCTCAATGATCGCGGAATCGATGAGCAACAACTGGAGCTCCCTCCTAGCGAACACGATTGTGACCGGCCGGGAGATACTGGTGGGCTTTGTCATTGGGGCACTCATCGGATTTCTTATGGCGCTGGGAATCTTCTACTCGAAAGTTCTTCGGAAGATCATCTACCCGGGAGCTGTCTTCCTGCAGACGGTGCCGAAGGTTGCCCTTGCGCCTCTCTTCATCATTTGGTTTGGAGTTGGCGAAACATCCATCGTCGCTATTGCGGCTCTTATTTGCCTCTTTCCGGTGTTGGTCAACACGGTCGTCGGCTTTGAAGGCGTTGATGTGAACCTGCTGGAGATGATGCACTCCGTCTCTGCCAACGGGTGGCAGAAGTTTCGAATGATTTATGTTCCCGCCAGCCTCCCCTCCATCTTCGCTGGCCTTGAGGTGGGAATGTCGCTCGCTGTCGTCGGAGCGATCGTTGGGGAGTTCGTGGGTGCAAGGGCTGGTCTCGGCTACCAAATTCTGATGGCCAACAGTCGCCTTTCCACGGACGAAGTGTTCGCGGCAATGATCCTCATCTCGGCATTGGGAATGATCTTCTATTTCGGGGTCAGAGCGTTGGGCCGAGTGATGGTGGGGAGTCGAGCCAACAACCGGGCCCTCCTAGAGTCCTAATCACAGCGCAGTACCAGCTACATCACATCAATAGTCAATAGAAGGAGATCCAAATTGCATTCACGTGTTATTCGAACAATGGCAGTCACCGTCGCTAGCTTGATCGCAGTGGTGTCTCTCGGAGCCTGTTCCACTGGAGGGGGCGAAGTCAAACAAGAAGGCGGCCTCGACATAGTGACGATGCGTCACTCCTGGGTTCCTGACCAAATCACTCTTCCCTATGAGTACGCGAAGGCCATGGGCTTTTACGCAGAGGAGGGTATCCAGCTGGTGGATCAGCCAGGCAACGGCGGTGCCACCTCGGTCCAACTGGTTGCCAACGGCGATGTCATGTTCGGTACGGGCGAGAGTTCGCACCTACTGACCGCCCAATCGAAGGGCATCAATGTTGTCTCGGTGATGCAGCAGTACCAGGAACAGCCGATGGCGGTAATCACGCTGAAGTCTTCTGGAATTGACAGCTGGGACAAACTGAAAGGAAAGTCGATCGGCGGAACGGTCGCCAGCTCGGGAACCGTGGGCATCATCGCCGCACTCAGCCTGAAAGGAATCGCGGAAAGCGATATCGACTTTGTGAATCTCAGTCCAGGCGCTCAGTATGCAGCACTGCTGGAGGGCGATATTGACGCGGCGGGAACGTTTATCGGCAACCTCGCGGCATTCGATTTTTACGACCAGCTGAATATCTTGCCGCTTTCTGAGGCCGGATACCTCGCCCCTTCAACGTCACTGTTCACGAGCGAAGAGTTCATGAAGAAAAACCCTGACCTTGTGGAGCGTTTCGTGCGAGCAACCCTCAAGGGCCTGGTGGCGACGCTGAGCGACCCTAAGGCCGCCTCGGAGTCGATGGCGTCAACGATCGCTAATGTGAAGGCGCCCGCGTTGGAAGCCACATTCCTTCTCGACAAGCAGTTTGTCGTCACCGGGTTTACCGACAAGAACGGTCTTGGAATTCACAACGCGGATGCCTGGGCACAGCAAGCAGACATGCTTTTCGCATTGAAGCAGATTGACAAGAAGGTTGATGCATCAAAGAACTTCACCAATAAGTTCGTCGAGGCCACGCCGATTGCGGACCGTAATTACAGCTCGCGCTGACTCAAGAAAACAAAACTTTAAGGTCTGAGGCCGAACGCCTCGCCAGAAAAGAAGGAGCAATAATAAATGGCATTCCTCGAGGAATATCGCTTGAAATGGGCAGACTTTCCAAAGGACGAGTACGAGTCTCGAGTGCGGCGGGCACAAGAGATCATGGCAAAGGACGGACTGGATGTCGTAGTCTTGACAACCGGCGAAAACGTTGAGTATTTCTCTGGCTTTCAGAACGGCCACTGGAACTCCAAGTCCTTCCCCACGGGAGCACTGCTTCTGCACCGCTCCAAGGACCCCGTGCTTGTCATCCCGCGATTCTTCTCGGGAACGGCATGGTCCAGTAGCTGGGTGACTGATCTGGCAATTTTCGAGGAGCCGCACGCGGCTCCACGGGATTTCGGCCCGCTCCTGGTGGATGCGGTTCGTAAGCTTGGCGGCCCGGCTGCGGTGATCGGGTTTGAGCGTGGGACGCACATTTCCCCCGGCTGGAACCTGGATGATCTGCTTTATGTCATGGAGAAGCTCGCTCCCGGTGAGCTTCGCAGTGCGGCTGGGGTCATTTGGGGAACTCGAATGATCAAGTCCGAGCGAGAGCTTGACCGAATGAGGTGGCTGACGCAGATCAGCGACAAGGCCATTAGTAAGGTCAGAAATGAGCTGACTACAGGTCAAACTGAGGTCGGGATCGGTACCAGCATTGCCACCGAAATGATGAGCCTTGGTGCAGATACGAAGTCGTTCCGCAACATCCGGGCCGGCAAGGATCGGTATCACTGCAGCGACTCGCTGCCACAGGAGCGCCCTCTCATCGAAGGCGACTTGCTGATCATTGACACCGGTGCAAAGTACGGTGCCTATATGACGGATGTCGCGTATACGACTCACATCGGCAGGGCGACTTCTCGTCACCATGAGGTTTATGACGTCGTGGTTCGCGCGCAGGAGGCGGCCGT
>JBDSUT010000065.1:0-4540 GCA_039927595.1 Terrimesophilobacter sp. | reverse complement strand
GGCCGACAACGATGGAGTATTACTTCACGACTGTCGCGCAATTGGACGAGTTTGGTGCGTATTCGGTGGTTGGTTCTGCCGTGCAAACGCTTCAGTTTCAGTTTGTGAAAGAAAAAGGTGAGTGGCGCATCGATCAGGCCCCACCTGGCATTGTTTTGCCGGTGAGTACGTTTCTCACAATTTTTAGTAAGCACGCCTTGTATTTTTACGATCTCAGTCTCAGTTATCTCGTTCCCGATGAGCGCTGGTTTCCGGGGGGAACAACGGCCAACCGGATTGTGACGGCGCTGCTCGCGGGGCCTCCAGAGTGGTTGAAGGGTTCTGTCATTTCTCAGTTCCCTGATGGTACCCAGCTGAGCCCTGGCACGACGGTGACAGTCGATTCCACTGTGGCGCAGGTCGATCTCACGGCCGAAGCGGCCGGGGCAGATAGCGGCCAGCGGCAGCTGATGCAGCTTCAGCTGACAGAGAGCCTCGCGTCGGTTCCGGGCATCGCAAGCGCAGAGATTTCGGTCGCCGACTCGATTCTCTCGATTCGACCGATGGGGGCGGATGCTCCGGTTGCTCAACGCACCCTCGATTCTCGGCCCGTGGTGTTGACTGAAGGTGGTTTCGGCTATCTTGCCGGTGGCGAGCTCACGCCCATTCCGCAGTTGAGCGACAAGATAGTCGCCCTCAACCCCCGGGCCGTCGCCTTGGGTGTCGATGCTCACATGGCCGCTGTTTTGACGGAGAGCGGTGTGTTCGCGGTGCGGGTGAATCAGAAGCAGCCGCAGGCGATTGACTCTCGCGCCGGACTGATTGCCCCGGCACTGGATGATTTTGGTTTCGTGTGGTCGGTGCCGGCCGGCTCGCCGAACTCGATCATTGCGGTGGGCGCTGATGGGGTCGTTCATCCGGTGGCGGTGACACTGCCGACAGGGTCGAGCATCGTTTCGCTCACCATTGCGCAAGACAACGTGCGTGTCGCCATGCTGGTGAACACGTCCGCGGGGGCGCGGCTCATTGTTTCCGCGATTGCGCGGGATGCAGCGCAGGGTTTCATCCCACTGAGCATTGGCACTCCGGTCATGGATTCGACCATCGATGGTGCTGCCGCTGCTCTCGGTGCAGTGTGGCTTGATCGGTTCTCCGTCGCCACGCTGACGGGTTCCGATGGGGTCTCCTCTGTGTCTGTGTTTGAGGTTGGCGGGCAACGCTCCTCCCTCGGAAAACCTACCGGGGGTGTTGCTCTCGTCGGTGGGAATGGCAGTAAGGGTTTGAGGATCCTCGATTCTGACCACCACTTGCAGTCGCCCAGGGGCAGCGGTTGGCAAGTGACGACATCATCGATGAGCATCGACCTGTTGGCCGCTCAGCGCTGAGTACTCCTGCACAGGGGTAACTCGCGTCAAAGTTTCACTCGTTTTCTTCGCGGCCGCCTGCGCAGACACCCGCCACGACAGCCTTGGTGAATGCACCTTGGCATGAGCCCACGATCTGCCGTTTCGCTGATTCAGGAAACGTGGCGAGATGCCCTCGCTGTGCTGTTTCCGGTGGAGTGTGCCGGCTGCTTCGCTCACGATCGAGCCCTCTGCGATGACTGCCGCGCGCTGCTGGAGATGGCGTGCTGCGGTCCTTTTTCGGAGCAAAACCTTGACGACTCAACTCGGGTCGTCAGCGCGCTGCACTACGAAGGACGGGTTCGTCGCATGATTCTGAGCCTCAAGGAACAGGGAAGAACGGATGTCGTGCGGGCTCTCGCGCGGCCGCTCCGCGCAGCAATCGAGCAATCGGTCATCGCGTTCGCACCCGGAGGTTTGCCGAGGGTCGAGCTGTGCGCGGTGCCCGCCTCACCGGCCTCAACGCGGCGGAGGGGGTATCGCCCGGTGGAACTGCTCGTTCGGGCCGCTGGCTATCGCCTCGCACCGGTGCTGAGCACCGTGGCTCCCAAGAATGGGGGCGCGACGCAGGAGCAGAAATCTCTCGATGTTACTCAGCGAGGGGAGAATCGCCGCGGCTCGTTGTACGCGAGCGTGTCTGCACGCGGCAGAAGCTTTGTGATTGTAGATGACGTGGTGACCTCCGGAGCGACCCTTACTGAGGCCGTGCGGGCGCTTCGAGCCGGTGGCGCTGAGGTGGTTGTGGCGGTGACGCTGGCGTTCACGCCCAAGCGGAATGCACAAAAAGTACCTTCTCAGTCCTCCCGCGTGACATCCACAGGTATGGCGGCTACGGTGGCTAAAAGAGGCGCAATCACTCCGCCTGGTTTCACTGGGCGGCTCGCGTCTGAGAAGACTGGGAGGACGTCATGGAAGTTTCCATCAACGGTATGGGTGTCGGGATCACCGACCGGTTCCGCGACTACGCGATCGAGAAGTCAGAAAAAGTTTCACACCTCGCCGATAAGGCCCTGGCATTCGAGGTGAAACTTTCGCGCCACAATGAAAAGAGTGGCTCGACTGGTGACGACAGAGTGGAACTGACTCTCATCGGCCACGGCCCACTCGTGCGCGCAGAGGCTGACGGCTCTGACAAGTACGCCGCATTTGACCTTGCCCTCGACAAGTTGATGGAACGTGTGCGCCGCGCAAAAGACCGCACGAAGCTGCACAAGAGTGGCAAGCGACGCCCGGTGTCCTTGCGCGAGGCCAGCGCTGATGGTTTCAAAGTGGTGGACATTACGCCTGTGGACGCCGAAATTCTTGACCGCGTCGCTACCGGCTCGATTCCGGTCGTCGCAGAGGAAGAGAAAGAAGAGGAGTGGAGCCCCGTTGTCATCCGCAAGAAGGTTTTCGCGGCAACGCCCATGACGGTGGATGACGCGCTCTACCGAATGGAGCTCGTCGGTCACGATTTCTACCTGTTTATTGACGCCGAAACGGACCGCCCCAGTGTCGTGTACCGACGCAAAGGCTGGGACTATGGCGTGATTGGCCTCGACGTCGACACAGGCGAAGAACTGGGAAAGCGCCGTCAGCGTCGCTGATCGGTTCACGCGCGCGGGCGCTGCCGGGTTAGGCTGTGTTGTTGGCTGAACGGCAGCGTCAGCGTGCCGTGAACAGCCTTACGAGACCATATATGGGAGTTATCCGTGGCCAATGTTCTTGAACGAGTGCTCCGTTTCGGCGAAGGGCGACTGCTCCGTCGACTGCAGCGTTACGCACACGCAATCAACCAGCTCGAAGACGACTTCAAGTAACTCACCGATGAGGAACTGAAGAACGAGACCCACGAGCTTCGTGAGCGGTACTCTGCGGGTGAATCCCTCGACGACATGCTTCCCGAGGCTTTTGCCGCTGTTCGTGAGGCGGCGAGGCGCACGATTGGTATGCGTCCGTTCGATGTTCAGCTCATGGGCGGTGCCGCTTTGCATCTCGGCAACATTGCTGAAATGAAGACCGGTGAAGGCAAGACCCTGGTGGCAACGCTGCCCGCGTACCTCAACGCCATTACCTCCCGCGGTGTGCACGTGATTACCGTCAACGATTATCTGGCCAGTTACCAGTCTGAGCTCATGTGGCGCATCTTCCGTGCCCTCGGGATGACGACGGGCTGCATCGTTTCTGGGCAGACTCCCGCGGTTCGACGGGAGCAGTACGAGGCTGACATCACCTATGGAACGAACAATGAGTTCGGCTTCGATTATTTGCGCGACAACATGGCCTGGACTGCCGCCGACATGGTGCAGCGCGGCCACCACTACGCCATCGTGGATGAGGTCGACTCGATTCTCATCGATGAGGCCCGTACGCCGCTCATCATTTCTGGCCCGGCATCCGGCGAGGCCAACCGGTGGTTCAACGAGTTCGCTCAGGTCGCCAAGCGCCTCATTCCCGAGGTGGACTACGAGGTGGATGAGAAGAAGCGCACCGTGGGTGTGCTTGAGCCTGGCATCGAGAAGGTCGAAGATTACCTCGGTATCGACAACCTTTACGAGTCCGCAAACACCCCGCTGATTTCGTTCCTCAATAACTCGATCAAGGCTGTTGCCTTGTTCAAGCGCGACAAAGACTACGTCGTCATGAACGGTGAAGTGCTCATCGTGGACGAGCACACCGGTCGTATTTTGGTCGGCCGTCGCTATAACGAGGGCATCCACCAGGCCATTGAGGCTAAAGAGAGCGTGGTTGTTAAGGCGGAGAACCAGACGCTCGCGACGGTGACCCTGCAAAACTACTTCCGTCTCTACAAAAAGCTTTCGGGCATGACGGGTACGGCTGAAACTGAGGCCGCTGAGTTCATGAGCACGTACAAGCTTGGGGTGATTCCCATCCCGACGAACAAGCCCATGGTGCGCATGGATAAAACCGATCTCGTGTACTTGAACGAGCAGGTGAAGTTCAACCAGGTGGTCGAAGACATCGCGGACAGGCACAAGTCCGGCCAACCGGTGCTCGTGGGTACGACAAGTGTTGAGAAGAGCGAGTACCTGTCCAAGCTTCTCGCCAAGAAGGGCATCAAGCACGAGGTTTTGAACGCGAAGAACCACGCTCGGGAGGCTGCGATTGTTGCGCAGGCTGGGAGTCTGGGTTCCGTCACGGTGGCCACCAACATGGCC
>JBDSUT010000064.1:0-2242 GCA_039927595.1 Terrimesophilobacter sp. | reverse complement strand
GTTGAAGGCCGGCGATTTTGTGGTGCACCAGACGCACGGCATCGCCAAGTTTGTGGAGCTTGTGCAGCGTGAGGTGAGCACGGGTGGTCGCAATCCGGTGAAGAATAACCGCGAATACCTGCTGCTCGAGTACGCGCCGAGTAAGCGCGGTTACCCGGGTGACAAACTGTATGTGCCCACCGATCAGCTCGACCTGCTCACGCGGTATGTGGGTGGCGAGGCGCCCGCGCTCAGCAAGATGGGCGGCATTGATTGGTCTGCGGCAAAGGGCAAGGCTCGCCGTGCGGTGCGCGATATCGCGGTTGAACTCGTCAAGCTGTACAGCGCACGCATGGCGAGCAAGGGCCACGCTTTTGGGCCTGACACCCCGTGGCAGCGCGAGCTTGAGGAGGCGTTCCCGTTCGTGGAGACCCCCGATCAGCTCGTCACGATCGACGAGGTGAAGGCCGACATGGAGCGGCCCATCCCCATGGACCGTCTGCTTTCTGGTGATGTCGGTTACGGCAAAACGGAGATTGCGGTGCGGGCAGCGTTTAAGGCGGTTCAGGAGGGCAAGCAGGTTGCGATGCTTGTGCCCACGACGCTGCTCGTGCGCCAGCACATGGAGACGTTCGCGGAGCGGTTCGCAGGGTTCCCGGTGCATCTGCGCGCGTTCAGCCGTTTCCAATCGGATCGCGAGTCGAAGGAGACGATCGCCGGTCTCGCGGATGGCACGGTCGACATGGTGATCGGCACCCACCGACTGCTCACCGGCAACATCGTGTTCAAGGACCTCGGGCTCGCGATCATTGATGAGGAGCAGCGTTTCGGTGTCGAGCACAAGGACGCCCTCAAGAAGCTCAAGACGAATGTGGACGTGCTGGCGATGAGTGCCACCCCGATTCCACGCACCCTGGAGATGGCGGTGACAGGCATTCGCGAGATGTCGACGCTCGCGACACCGCCGGAGGACCGGCATCCGATTCTCACCTTCGTGGGCCCGTACAGCGATAAGCAGGTGGCGGCCGCGATTAAGCGAGAGTTGCTGCGCGAGGGCCAAGTATTTTTTGTGCACAACCGGGTTTCCAGCATCAACAGGGTGGCGAGCCAGCTGGCTGAGCTGATTCCGGAGGCGCGCATTGCGGTCGCGCACGGGCAACTGCCGGAGGGCGTGCTCGAGCAGGTGATGGTGGACTTTTGGGAGCGCAAATTCGATGTGCTCGTGAGCACCACGATCATCGAGACCGGCATCGATATCACGAACGCGAACACGCTCATCATCGACCGAGCCGACAAGTATGGGCTGAGCCAACTGCACCAGATTCGCGGTCGGGTGGGGCGTGGTCGTGAGCGCGCCTACGCGTACTTCCTCTACGACGAGAACAAGCCGCTCACCGAGACCGCGCACGACCGGCTCGCAACCATTGCCGCCAACAACGAGCTCGGCGGCGGAATGCAGATCGCGCTGAGGGACTTAGAAATTCGCGGGGCAGGCAACCTGCTGGGCGGCGAACAGTCCGGGCACATCGCTGGTGTTGGTTTCGACCTCTATCTGCGCATGATCGGCGAAGCAGTGAACGACTTCCGCGGTGAGGTGGCGGAGGGTCAGACCGAGCTGAGGCTCGAATTACCCGTCGACGCTCACATTCCGGAGGACTATGTGGAGAGCGAACGGTTGCGCCTGGAGGCGTACCAGAAGCTGTCGGCGGCGAGCGGGCCGGCATCCACCGAGGGTCAGCTTGACCTCGTGCTGGAGGAACTGACGGACCGCTACGGCCCGCCACCCGTCTCAGTCTCGAACCTCATCGCGGTGTCGCGGTTGCGCAAGGCCGCCCAGAAGGCCGGGATCTCTGAGCTCGTCAATGCTGCAGGCAAGCTGCGCATTGTGGGCGTGGAGTTGCCTGACTCGATTCAGGTGCGACTGCAACGCATGTATCCGGGTTCGCGTTATCTCGCTCAAACCCGCACGGTGATGATGCCCCTGCCCGAATTGGCGGATGACACGGCGCTCATCGACTGGGTCGCGAAGCTTCTGGGCGCCATTTATCCGCAGTAGACCTGCGCCTCGGTTCTGGCTAGGGTGACGACATGGATAACCCAATCAACCCAGACAACTTTGCTGCCTTTGCTGGTTTCGGAGCTGTCTTCATCATCGGCTACCTCATCTTTATGGCGATCTTCATCGTCGTGGCGATCTGGATTCAGTACACGATCATGTGGAAGGCGGTGCGCCGAGGCATGAACGAGTTCCACTACGGAACCA
>JBDSUT010000063.1:0-3816 GCA_039927595.1 Terrimesophilobacter sp. | reverse complement strand
TCGACTTGTTCAGCGTGTATGGTCCGCTGCCCACAGGGTCAGTTGCCAGCGTGCCCGCCTTGATCGCGTCGGGGCTTGCCATATACCCGAGATACGTAGCGAGCGCGGCGAGGAGGCCGGGGTTAGGAGCAGCGAGCTCAAGCTTCACGGTGTTGTCATCCACGATGTTCACCTTGGTGATGCCCTTGGCTGCTTCCGAAGCACTGCCAGCACCAGCTTTACGCGCTTCAATGTTCGCCTCTACGGCTTGTGCATTGAAGTCGGTGCCGTCACTGAACTTGATCCCCTTTTGCAAAACAAGGGTCAATTCGGTGTTGTCGTCGTTGTATTTGAAGTCGGAAGCGAGGTTGCCTTCGATCTTCGAATCGGCCGTCTTCCTCAGCAGCGGGTCATAGACCGCATCCGCGTACTGGATGATTGCGCCTTCCTTCATCTCGGCCGGATCCCACGTGATGGCATCGCCGTTGTTGCCGATAACGAGAGTTTTCGGCGCAGAATTGTCAGCGGATGGGGTGGTAGTCCCCGCGCTGCATCCTGTGAGCACCAGCGCACTGGCTACTACCAATGCGCCGAGTTGGTTTCTTATTCGCACGAGCTGTTCTCCTTCTGGGTTGTGATTGACACTGTTCTGCAGTTCAGTAATTACTGAGGTTTTAAGACACGCCGAGCTCCCGAGACAAGACCATTGAGCCCGCTCCCCGAATGACGATGTCCTCGCCCAGCGTGGTCATCCGAACGGTGAGATTGTCGTGAAATTCGGCCATGGTACGCAACCGAATTGAGTTGGTTGTTGCTGCTTCCAAAGTGCCCTCAAGGAGGTGAGGTGGGCCGCTCAGAATGAGCTCAGAGATGTTCAGTGCACCGACGATCGCGGCCATCGCGATCCCGAGTCGATCGCCTGCTTCGGCAAGAATAATTTCGCGCTCAGCCGCAGGCAGACCGGCCAGTTTCGCATCGAGGCGGGGCGCGGCCAGCCATGTTTCGAGGCAACCGTATTTGCCGCAAACGCAAAGCTCGCCACCATCGGTCCCGACGACGACGTGACCAATTTCACCTGAAGCAAAGCGACTTCCGAGCAGCAGGTGGCCTCCGAGAAGCAGTCCGGCACCCACTCCGTGCCCAATTTTGACCAACATCATGTCAGCGTCAGCAGCGCCGAAACTGTGCTCCGCCAAGGTTGCAACGTTGGCATCGTTCGCGACCACGACAGGCTTGCCGAAGCGTTCCAACATCAACGCTTGTAGCTCAACGCGCTCCCACCCAAGGTTTGGTGCACTGAGAACGACACCCTCGAAGTCGACGATTCCTGGGGACCCAATTCCTATCCCCAGCAGCGGGGCTGTTGTCTTCTCTAGGAGTTCAGAAATCAAGCTTTCAACTTTGGCGACTGCCGCGGCCCCAGTGCACGAGTCAAGTGGGATATCGGCGACGGCGAGAATGTTTCCGTCGAGATCCAAGACGGCACCGCGAAATCTCTCAAAGGCGCTCAAGTCAACACCGATGATCTGGAACGCGGTGCGGTTGATGTCGAGGAGCGTCGATGGCTTTCCCGGACGCACATCCTCGCTCATCCCAACTTCGACGACAAGGAAGTCAGCGATGAGTTCGGCAACAAGGTCAGACACCGTCACTCGGGTGAGCCCTGTTGCGCGCGCAATGTCTGCGCGGCTGTGGGTCCCTTCGCTATAAAGCGTCTGAAGTACAAGTGAAAGGTTATGACTCCGCCCATGCTCGGGAAGGCGCTTTGCGGTTGGCCGCAGCGCTCGTCCTGCTATGAACTCCATTGTCACGTTTGTTAGTAGACCATACGAACAAACGTTGGTCAACACTTTTATTCGGATGCCAGCCCAAAAGGTTACCTCCAGCAAAGAGGCTCAACGCGACAGCCGGCACACCGACTCTGGGTGCCGAAGGGCACTGTCTCGTGCTACTCCACGTCCAATCGATGGGCCCATGCGTAGCGATAATAATCGGCGTTGGTGAAACTGGTCGCCGCCGCCTCGTCCACGATGACCGTGACGTGTGGGTGAAGTTGAATTACTGACGCCGGCAAGCTCGAGGTCTGTGGCCCCTCGACCGCCGCCGCAATGACCTCCGCCTTCGCCGCTCCGAATGCGAGTAAAACAAGGTGCCGTGAACGGAGAATCGTGCCCAACCCCTGAGTGACACAGTGCATGGGCACGTCATCAAGTGAATCGAAAAATCGCGCATTGTCTCTTCGGGTTTGCTCGGAAAGAGTTTTCACCCGAGTCAGTGACGTGAACGATGATCCCGGTTCATTGAATCCAATGTGTCCAGTGCGTCCGATACCAAGCACTTGTAGATCTATTCCGCCAGCGGCATCTATCGCGCTCTCATATTCCATTCCGGCAGCATGTATCGGTCCACTGTCGGCTGGGACATGCACGAGGGCACGGGTGAGGCCAAGAGGGCCAATGACCTCCCGGTCAATAACGGAGCGGTAGGACTCGGGGTGATTCGGCGGAAGTCCGACATACTCGTCGAGCGCAAAGCCCCTCACCTTGGCAAGGTCCAGGTTCTTCGCCGCGAGCGCATTCCAAGTGGTCAGAGGCGTGGAACCGGTCGCCAACCCTAGCACCGCATCCGGCTTCCGAAGGATGACCTTCTCAATCTCGTTGGCAGCTATCTCGCCTGCCTCCGCAGCATCGGCGACAATAATAACCTCAGCCATTAGCGCGCCAACTCGACGGAAAACGCGCGCAATGACACCGTCAACATGAATCTCATACCCCCCAGTCAACACCACGACACCCCAGTGGTTGGCCGCAATCGCTCGATGTCACCGACGTACACGACGGACGGCTGGTGCAACCGGAGACCCATCAGGGTCGCCATGCCGCACCAGCCGTCGTCAGTGATCCTGTTCCCTAAAACAGGATGATCAGGAACCTCGTTTTACTCGTGGAACCCAACGTGGTAGCCGCATCGGGAACGAAGGTTGCCTGCACTCGATAGAAACCACTCCCACTACTGGGCAGCGTGTAACTCACCGTGCCGTTATCCGCAGCCGTGAGCGGGATGCTCGCGACCGAGTTACCGTTCACCGTGATCGTCACCGATCCTGTCGGTGCGGCATCGGCATCCGTGGAGACAGTGACCTTCGCGATCGTCGTCTGCCACGAGTAAGCGAGCGTGCGGTTCAGCTTCAGGTCGGTGGTCGACGAGAACGGCACGGTGACGGCTGCCGACACGGCGTGGCCGGGAGGCAGATCACCCTTGGTTGCTGTGACAACTACCCGGAGCTGCTTGCCTTGGTCACCGGAAGTCACACGGTACTTGACCGCGGTTGCCCCAGGGATATCCACACCGTCTGCCTGCCACTGGTACGCGAAGGTGAGGCCAGCCACGTTCCACTCACCGGGGTGCGCCGTGAGCTTTTTGCCCACCTGCGGTGTTCCGGTGATGGTCGGGGGTGCCGTATTGAGTGGCGTCCCCGGCAGGATAACTTCTGCCGTCGTGACCGAGAGCAGAGTCTGCACTCCCGTGTCTCCGTAGCTGATCATTCCGAGGTACTTACTGTAGGCGTTTAGCCCACCCCAGCTCGCAGTGTAGGTCGCGGGAACACCCTGCTGACCAGCAATCACCTCAGGATTCAGCGTGATGGGTGATCCACCTGGCACCACCGCGAACGTCGTCAAGTCGAACGCCGTAGACGGGTTCGCCGCATAGACGTCAACGAACACGAGGTAGTTTCCCGCATCTGGCGCAACGAGGTCGACCCGCTCATCCGCTGACCCGGTCGCCGACTGCCAGCCAGCAACGGGGTTGCCGTCGCCGTCGAGCAGGTAGACGGTC
>JBDSUT010000062.1:0-2287 GCA_039927595.1 Terrimesophilobacter sp. | reverse complement strand
GTGCTCTCGTGGGTACCACCGTGCGGCGAGTGTCGTTACTGCCGCTCAGGCCACGAAGCCCGCTGCCAGAAGGTCGCCACCGTCGTGGGGCCGCTGGGGGTACTTTACGATGGCACGTCCCGCCTCTCCATTGATGGCGAATCGGTGCACCACTACCTCGGGGTTTCCTCTTTCGCGGAAGAGGTTGTTGTTCCCGCATCCGGTGCGATCAAGGTTCGCGACGATGCTCCGCTGGACATCATCGCGCTGGTTGGTTGCGCGGTCGCCACCGGCGTGGGTGCTGTCATCAACACCGCTGCCGTTGAGCCGGGGTCGACGGTCGCGGTGATCGGCTGCGGAGGGGTCGGGCTCAACGTGATTCAGGGCGCCAAGCTGGCTGGGGCGGAACGCATCATCGCGATCGACGTGCGTGCGGAGAAGACCGCACTGGCAACACAGTTCGGTGCCACGGATGCTATTGACGCATCATCCACCGATGCTGTTAAGGCACTGTACGAGCTGATTCCTGACGGCGTGGACTACGCCTTCGATGCAATCGGCCGCACCAGCACCACTGAGCAGGCTATCCAGATGCTGGGCTTAGGCGGCGCTGCTGTGATCGTTGGCCTGCCACCGACCGGGGCTAAAGCGTCGTTCGAGCCGCTCGTTCTTGCGGAGGCCGACCAGCGCATCCTCGGCTCCAACTACGGGAGCGTCAGACCCTCGATTGATATCCCCGCCCTCGTGGACCGGTACATGGATGGGCAGCTGAAGCTCGATCCGCTCGTTTCTGGTCGCCGCCCGCTGTCAGAAGCGGCGGAGGCGTTGGCTGATCTCGAATCGGGAGAGGCCTTGCGCACCCTTCTCATCCCCTAACGTCACTGTGCCGATTTTTTGCCCGCAGTATCCACCAGCAGTGAACCACTCAAAGGAGAGTTAATTAATGTCAGTAACAAGCAAGTCGCCCTCACCGGGTACCGCCCCTCAAGACGCGGGTCTTCGACGCGGAATTATGAGCGGGCCGGAACTTGGCGCTCAAGCGATTGCCAATATCGCACCCAGCGCGGTCATTGCGTTTACGGCCGCCGCAATCTACATCGGAGCAGGAAAAGGCACAATCTATTCTTTCGTGCTCGCGACGATCGTCATCCTGTGTGTCGGATACTGCGTCGTCACGTTCACTCGCCGCATGGCCTCCGCGGGGTCGCTGTACACCTACGTTTCTAAGGGACTCGGCCCGTTTGGTGCCTACCTTGCGGGTGTGACGCTTCTCATCGGGTGCTGGGGCATTGCGGCCGGGTCTCTCGGCGGAGCCGTGCACTATGCGAACGAGTTCCTGAACCGCATCGGCATTCCCGTCGAGGGGGTGGTGACGCAGGTCGTTCTGGTGATCATCCTTGGCGGGCTGGCGACGCTGTTCACCATTCGCGGCATCCGCCTCTCGGCGCGAGTTTCGCTCGTGCTGGAGCTCATCTCTGTGACCATCATCACCATCCTGCTGGTCTTGGCTCTCATCTGGGCCGGCCCGGCAGCGTGGGATCCTTCGCAGTTCGCGTTCACGGAACTGCCGTTCCAGGGTGTCGCTGCCGGTATGGTTCTCGGAATCCTCGGATTCGTGGGCTTCTCGTCAGCGGATGCGCTTGGTCGCGAGGCCCGCAACCCGTACACCGCGATCCCCCGCGCGATCATGTGGAGTGCGGTGGGGGTAGGCGTGCTCTACGTTTTTGCCGCGTACACGCAGGTCGCCATTCTCGGTGACAGCCTTGGAACGAGCGCGAACCCGCTCGATGACATCTCCACGAAGATCGGTATGCCGGAGTGGTTTGCTCCGATTCTGACGTTCGGCGTTGCCGCATCCTTCTTCGCCGTGGTCGTTGCACCGCTGAATGTTGTGGGGCGCATCGTCTACGTCATGGGCAAGGAGGGGGTTGTGCCCGAGAAGTTTGGTCGCACCCACGAAGGGCACCTGACCCCGCACCGCGTGCTTCTCGTCGCCGGACCGCTCGCAATTGTGGTCGACGCTATCTTCCTCGCGATCGGAACTCACGCGATGGACATCGTGGTGTGGATCGACACTTACGGCACCTATGGCTACATGGTCGCCTACGCCTTGGTCGCTATCGCCTGCGTGATCTACACCCGTCGGGAGAAAATCCCCAACACTTTGGTGTGGATCACCGCCACGGTGGCTGTGCTCAGCATGATTTACGTGTTCATTGCGAACGTGTACCCGGTGCCGCCGTTCCCGCTCAACGTCATCCCGTACATCTTCCTCGTCACGGTGATCGCCGCGGTGGGCTGGTACATG
>JBDSUT010000061.1:0-3730 GCA_039927595.1 Terrimesophilobacter sp. | reverse complement strand
TGGTGGCGTTGGCCGATTTATTTTCGGCACGGGCGCCGGGTGGTTTGAGCGCGACTACGACGAGTACGGCTACGAGTTCGGAAGCCCCGGCACGCGCATCGATTCTCTCTCGCGCGATCTGCCGATTATCCGCGAACGCTGGACGAAACTGAACCCAGCACCGACCCGTGACATCCCGATCATGATCGGTGGTGGGGGAGTAAAGAAGACGCTGCGCATCGTGGCGGAGCACGCCGACATTTGGCACAGCTTCAGCGACGCGGAGACCCTCGCGACGAAGCTTGAGGTGCTCGCACAACACGGTGCGGATGTTGGACGAGACACTAGTGAAATCGAGATCTCCACCGAGCTGAGCAAGCGAAGCGATGCGCAGGCTGATGAGCTCGTCGAACTCGGCGCAACCATGTTCACCCTCCAAGTGAGTGGGCCAAACCACGATATGGGGAGGGTGCGCGAGTGGCTGAGTTGGCGTGACACCCACAACCGTGATCGCGCAGCCTCACTTCCGCAACGGTAGGGATTTTCGGGGCTCTCGGGGCACGTAAAGTGAGTGAGTGACCTCAACTCTTGACAGTGATCGCACCGCGAGTGGCATGACCCCCGCGGTGTGGGGTGCCATCGTGGTAACGCTAATTGCGTGGGCGAGTGCCTTCGTCGTCATTCGCGGCGTGGGTGAGTACCTTGGCGGCGGCGAGCTCGCGCTCGGTCGGTTGCTCGTTGGCACATTACTCTTGTCATTTTTGGTCGTCGGACGCAAATGGATTCGACCGAACCGTTTTGAGTGGCTGCTCATTGCTGTCTACGGTGTTGCTTGGTTTGGTGCGTACAACGTGACGTTGAACATCGCCGAGCACACTCTCGACGCCGGCACGACATCGATGATTGTCAACATTGGCCCCATTCTTATTGCGCTTGGCGCGGGAATTTTTCTCGGCGAGGGTGTGCCGAAATGGCTTGCCATTGGCGCCGGAGTTTCCTTTGGTGGAGTTGTTCTCATCGGGGTCGGCTCCGGCCTTTCTGGGCTCGGCAACGGTGTGGGTATCCTTTGGGCCTTAGTCGCTGCCGTGACCTACACCGTGGGAGTTCTCTGTCAGAAGCGGCTCATGCGGCGCATCCCCTCCACGCAAATCACGTGGCTCGGATGCACCATCGGTGCGGTTGCCTGCCTGCCCTTTGTCGGCGGGTTGATGACACAAATTCAGGCGGCCCCACCGAACGCGGTTCTGGGCGTGCTGTATTTGGGTGCCATCCCCACCTCGCTTGCCTTCACGACGTGGGGTTACGCATTGTCGAAACTTCCCGCCGGGCAGTTGGGCGTCACGACGTACATTGTTCCTGCCCTCGTTATCGTCATGGGTTTGGCCGTATTTGCGGAGATTCCTACTCCTTTAGCGATCGTGGGTGGAGTGATCTGCCTGATCGGTGTGGCCTTGTCTCGACACAAAACAGCGAAGCGACCGGAGGCATTGGTGCCGCCGCCGGAACCGGGAACGCCGGCGGTACCCGAAGACCCTCAAAATCTGGCACAATAGAACGTTGACTCCTGGTCGGCCCGACCCTCTATCGGCCACCGAGGAATCCATTATGCTTTCGCCGCGTGTGCCCCTACGCCCACGGCCGTTCGCGACCACTACAAGAAATCTACGGAGAATCGTGGCTGTAAAAATTCGTCTCAAGCGCATGGGCAAGATCCGCCCGCCCTACTACCGCATTGTTGTGGCCGACTCACGCACCAAGCGTGATGGTCGCGTCATCGAGGAGATCGGCAAGTACCACCCGACCGAGAATCCCTCGGTCATCGAGGTCAAGTCTGACCGCGCACAGTACTGGCTCGGTGTTGGCGCGCAGCCAACCGAGCAGGTCACTGCACTCTTGAAGCTCACGGGCGACTGGGGCATCTTCAAGGGCGACAAGAACGCTAAGAGCACCGTCAAGTTCGCTGAGGCCAAGCCAGAGTTCCAGGCCGACGAGAAGAAGAAGCCGGTTCTGAAGCCGAAGACGGAAGCCCCAGCGAAGGCCGAGAAGGCTGAGAAGGCTGAGAAGTCTGAGAAGCCGGCGGATGCTGATGCTCCTGCCGCAGAGGCTGACGCACCCGTTGCTGACGCACCCGTTGCTGATGTACCCGTTGCTGACGCACCTGAGGCCTCCGCAGCAGAGGCGCCCGCCGCTGCGTCAACTGAGGCTCCCGCCGAGGAAGCGCCAGCAGAGGCTCCCGCCGAGGAAGCGCCAGCAGAGGCCGCCGAGGCCAAGGCTGACGACGCCGACAAGGCCTGATCATGCTCGCATCCGCTCTGGAGCACCTCGTCAAGGGGATCGTTGATCACCCCGACGAAGTGAAGGTTGTTGTCAAGAGTTCACCACGGGGTGAGGTGCTCGAGGTTCGTGTGAACCCCGAAGACCTCGGCCGTGTGATTGGTCGCGCAGGCCGCACCGCTAAGGCGCTGCGCACCCTCGTGAACGCGCTCGCCGATGGACGCAAGGTTCGCGTCGACGTGGTGGACACCGATTTCTCCTAAAGCTAAGCCAGAGAGCACCCGCTTGCGGGTGGGTCGACTCACCAAGGCGCACGGCCTCAAGGGAGCGATCAAGATTGAGATGTACACGGATGACCCGGATCGACGATTCGTTCCGGGCGCCGTGTTCTTTCTGCAGGTGCCAGAGGGCTCCCCGTGGCACGACAAGACACTCGAACTCATTGAACTCAAGTGGTACAACACGCATCCGGTCGCGTTCTTCAAAGACGTGAATGATCGCACCGCTGCCGAGAGTCTCGCCAAAGGAATTCTGCTTGTCGACCACGACATGGCAGAAGCCTCCACCGAAGAAGACGCGTGGTACGACCACCAGCTCGTTGGCCTCGCGGTCATGCGTGACGGTGTGAAGATCGGCACGGTCACGCAGCTCGATCACAAGCCGGCGCAAGACCTTCTGCATATCGAAACCGATGCTGGCGAAATTCTGGTGCCGTTTGTGAAAGCAATCGTGCCCACCGTTGATATCGCTGCCGGAACCATGACGGTCACACCTCCGCCTGGCCTTTTCGAGCCGGTACCCGATGACGCAACAGTCGAAGAAGCTGCGCCGTAAGATCGCTTTCATGCGCATCGACATCGTCACGATCTTTCCGGAGTTCTTCTCCGTGCTCGATGTGTCGCTGCTCGGCAAAGCGCGAGAGTCCGGGCTCATCGAGCTTGGGCTTCACAACCTGCGTGATTTCACGCACGACCGTCACCGCACCGTTGATGACACCCCCTATGGCGGCGGTGCCGGCATGGTCATGAAGCCTGAGCCGTGGGGCGAAGCGCTCGACAGCATCCTCACTCCGCCCACCGAGCAGGGCGCGACGATCATCTTCCCTTCGCCCGCAGGCTCGCTCTTCACCCAGGCGATGGCTCAGGAGCTCTCTAACGAACCACACCTTGTTTTCGGATGCGGGCGCTATGAGGGCATCGACGAGCGCGTTATTGAGTACGCGGCAACCCTCGGTCGGGTGGAACTGGTGAGCCTCGGCGACTACGTGCTCAACGGTGGTGAGGTCGCCACCATGGCGATGATCGAGGCGATTGGCCGACTCATCCCCGGCGTGGTCGGAAACCCACAGAGTCTCGTAGAGGAGTCCCACAGTGAGGGGCTACTCGAATACCCGAGCTATACGAAGCCGGCCGCGTGGCGGGGTCGTGAGGTGCCTCCTGTGCTGACCTCTGTCAACCACGGCGCAATTGCCGCTTGG
>JBDSUT010000060.1:0-4593 GCA_039927595.1 Terrimesophilobacter sp. | reverse complement strand
GCGGGGTTGCGCTCAGGTGCTACCTCGCTCTCCACGGGGCTAGCAAACCTCAAGGGAGGGGCAACGAGCGCCTCCCTTGGCGCGGGATCACTCGTCGACGGTGCCAGCCAGCTTGCTGACGGCCTCGCTTCCGGAGCCGCCCAGGTGCCGAAGACGGATGCTGAGTCAGCGGCGACTTCCGCCGAGGTGGCCGCCAGCCCCGTGTCGGTGTCTGTCACTCGGGACAATGAGATCGCAGGGGTAGGCCAGTCGATCGCCACTTTCTTTATCCCACTCGGTTTGTGGGTGGGTGCGTTGGCGGTGTTCCTTGTTCTTCGACCGGTGAACCGCCGAGAGCTCGTTTCTACCGCCGGTAATGGGCGCCTCGTGTTTGAGACTCTTGCTCGAGCCGCGGCAGTGACCGGAGCGCAGGCGGTGCTTCTCGTCGCCTTGCTGCACACCGTCGTTGGTGTGAGCTGGAGCTCCCTGCCGGCAACGCTCGGGTTCTCTCTGCTCATGGCGGCCGCGTTTACGGCGTTCCACTACCTGTTGACCATTGGTCTCGGTCGAGCGGGACTCGTCGTTTCCCTGTTTGTTCTGGCCGTGCAAGTCACCGCGACGGGTGGGCTGTATCCGGTGCAGATGCTGGCCGCACCCTTCCAGTGGGTGAGTCCGCTGCTTCCCTTGACCTACGGAGTTTCAGGTATGCAGGGCATCATCGCCGGGGGAGCGGCAAGCCAAGTTCTGGGTGCAGCTGGTGTGCTCGCCTTGTTCGGAATTGTGAGCGCGCTCATTGGGCTGGTGGCCATCCGTCGAACGCGCAGAGCCACAGCGCTTGGCCTGGTGCCAGCCTCAGCTGTGTGAGCGGATGGCGGCCATCGCGCGCCTGCCTGCTCGCCGGATGGCGCCAATAACATCCGGCGGGTGTGGGTGCCAGAAGTAACCCCGAGCGGCGGTACCCAAATGTTCCTGAGCGAAGGCGAGGGTCTCGCGCAGCAACTCGAGGCGCCCTTCTTCGGTCTTTGCCTTGCGAGTGTTGACCTCGGCGACGACTGAGCCGTCCCACCCTTGGGTTACCAAATATTTCAGCACCTCGGCGACTGGCTCGTTGCCGTGGCCGGGCAGAAGGTGCTCGTCAAGAATTTTGCCTTCATCCAGTGACCCAGATCCATCGCACAGATGCAAGTGGCGCAGTTTGGTTCCCATCGCCATCGCAAGCTCGAGTGAGTCCCGACCCGAAAGTGCTGCGTGGGAGAAGTCGAGTGTCATCGCATCACAGTCCATGGTGGTCGGGTCCGTGCCCGGCGAATACGCTTTTAAGTTCTGCCGCGCAATCTTCCACGGGAACATGTTCTCGACGGCAATCTCCACGCCGTAGCTGGTCGCCGTCTCGCGTACGATCCGAAGAAAATCGCGAGCGTACTGTGCTTGCCAACGAAACGGTGGATGCACGACAACAGTCGTGGCCCCCACAGACTTTGCCAATTCGGCCGAGCGCTCAAGTTTCACCCGCGGGTCGCGACCCCACACAAAATGCGTGAGGAGCAACACGGGGGCGTGGATGGAGAGAATCTTCTGCTCGTAGCGTTCGGAAAGCTCCAGAAGCGCCTCGGCGTCTTGCGTCACTTCGTCATTCGTGACCATGACTTCGACACCGTCGAATCCGGCCAGTCTGGATAGCCTGAAGGCGTTCTCCGTCGATAACGGATAAACGGCGGATGTGCTCATACCTATACGAATCATCTCGTTCCAGTGTAAACACGAAACTTGAGCGCAGCCCGAGAATGGCGCTCGGGCCCCTTCCAGTTGCTGCTGATAACGTGATCGATAACCGAAATCACCACAAAAATGACAGAGGTATTCATGCCAGAGGCGGGCCGTTACGACTTCATTGTCGTGTCAAATCGCCTCCCCGTTGACAGCGTGATTGATGCGAAGGGCAACCAGTCGTGGGCTCAGTCGCCCGGTGGGCTTGTCGCCGCACTTGAACCAGTGATGCAACAGCACGCGGGTGCGTGGGTTGGGTGGCCAGGGCGCGCAAACCTTGAATTCGAGCCATTCGACACCGGCGGCATGCGCCTCGTGCCGGTGCCGCTCACCTCGTCAGAGGTAGAGGACTACTACGAGGGCTTTTCTAACGACACCCTGTGGCCGCTGTACCACGATGTCATCGCTGTGCCCTCTTTTGAACGCACGTGGTGGGAGGCGTACAAGACGGTCAATGCGAGGTTCGCTGAACGCACCGCGGAGGTGGCAGCACCGGGTGCGGTCGTGTGGGTGCACGACTACCAGTTGCAGCTTGTACCCAAATTGTTGAGAGCGGCGCGCCCCGATCTGACCATTGGTTTCTTCCATCACATCCCTTTTCCCTCCTACGGACTTTTTTCGCAATTGCCGTGGCGAGTGCAGATCATTGAGGGCTTGCTCGGTGCGGATGTCGTGGGGTTCCAGCGTGACGCCGATGCCAGCAACTTTCAGCAGGCAGTGCGCCGGCTCAAGGGCTTCGCCACCAAGGGGCAACAGATTGCCGTACCCCTCGAGGACCCGAGTCCGGGGGTTCGAGTTCATGGGCCAATTCGGGTCGAGGGGCCGACGCGATCCGTTGTTGCGAAGAAGTTTCCTATTTCGATTGATGCTGCGTATTACGAAGACACTGCGCACCGCGAGGACATCCGGGCTCGGGCGCGGGAGATTCGCGCGAACCTTGGTAACCCGAAGACCGTGCTGCTTGGTGTCGACCGGCTCGACTATACGAAGGGTATTCGCCACAGACTTCTTGCCTACGGGGAGCTGCTTTCCGAGGGTCGCATCAACCCGGAAGACACAATTCTTGTTCAGGTGGCGAGCCCGAGCCGTGAGCGAGTGCAAAGCTATATGACTCTTCGCGATGAGGTGGAGCTCACCGTTGGTCGCATCAACGGTGAGTATTCTGACCTTGGCCATCAGGCCATCAGCTACCACCACCACAGCTATCCGCGCGAGGAGATGGTCGCCCTGTATTTGGCGGCCGATGTGATGCTCGTGACCGCGCTTCGGGACGGCATGAACCTGGTGGCGAAGGAGTATGTGGCATCCAGGTATGACAATGACGGGGTACTTCTGCTCTCCGAGTTCGCCGGTGCCTCGGATTAATTGAAACACGCAGTGCTGGTGAACCCACACGATATTGACGGTGTGAAGGATGCCATTATGGCGGCGGTCACCATGCCAGCGTCGGAGCGCGCGGTGCGGATGAAACGAATGCGCCGGCGAGTGTTCGAGGACGATGTGACGAAGTGGTCCAACGGATTTCTGCACGCGCTGACCTCGCACCGCCCCCACGGAGTCGACTGATCGTGCCCGCTTTTGATGCCATCAACCGCGTAGCCTCTACCCCGATGCTGCTGGTGGCACTTGACTTCGATGGCACGCTGTCGCCGACGGTCGACGACCCGGCAGAGGCGCGGGCACTCCCCTCCGCGATTGCGGCGATAGGTGCGCTCGCCTCCTGCTCACACACCGTGGTGGCGATTGTGTCTGGTCGACCGTTGGAGGGGCTACGCGACGTAGTCACGGTGCCGCCGAGTGTGATTCTGATCGGCTCCCACGGAGCAGAGTCCTGGGTCGACGGGCACGAGGCCAGCCCGGTTCTCACCGAAGAGGAGCAGGAACTTCTGGAATCAGTGTGTTCTGCGGTGGAAGGGATCGCTGCTCGATTTGCTGGAGCACGAATGGAACGCAAACCCTCTGGCTGCGCGCTTCATACTCGGCTTGCCACGACGCACGATGGAGAAACGGCGCGCACGCTCGCCCTGGAGCAGGTTTTGCGAATCGATACGGCAGCGCGTGTTACGGAACGTTACGGCAAGGACATTCTGGAGTTCATGGTGCGCCCCGCTGATAAAGGAACCGCGGTGGAGTGGCTGCGGGAACTGACATCGGCGACTGCCGTTGTTTTCGTTGGCGACGACGTCACCGACGAAGACGGATTTCGTGCGTTGAAGACCGGAGACGTTGGGGTGAAGGTTGGGTCCGGGGAGAGCGCCGCCGAGTACCGCATCAAAGACCCGGCAGAGGCTGCACTCCTGCTCGAGACTCTTGCGGCGGCCAGAACTGGGCGGCATGGTTAGCCCGGCGTCTGCCCTTGACTAGTAGGACTCCCTAGTATCCAAGGCAGTTCCGTCGCCGAAAGTTCTAGACTCGATTCATGCCTGAGCACGATATGAAACCACGCTCGCGTGTCGTCACCGACGGCATTGAGGCGATGACCTCCCGCGGAATGCTCCGCGCCGTCGGCATGGGAGACGCGGATTGGGAAAAGCCGCAGATCGGTATTGCCAGTTCTTGGAACGAGATCACCCCCTGCAACCTGAGCCTCGACCGCCTCGCGCAAGCCTCCAAAGAGGGCGTGCACTCCGGTGGCGGATATCCACTGCAGTTCGGCACGATCTCCGTCTCTGACGGCATATCGATGGGGCACGAGGGTATGCACTTCTCGCTCGTGAGTCGCGAAGTCATCGCCGATTCGGTCGAAACCGTGATGATGGCGGAACGCCTCGATGGTTCCGTGCTGCTCGCCGGATGCGACAAATCCCTCCCCGGGATGCTCATGGCCGCGGCCAGACTCGACCTCGC
>JBDSUT010000059.1:0-5751 GCA_039927595.1 Terrimesophilobacter sp. | reverse complement strand
CGTTGGCATCATGATCCCTCCCCTCGGCCTTCTCCTTGATGTTGACGGCCCCATCTCAAGCCCCGTTGAGCGGCGCATCGTGATCCCGAGCATCATCACGGACCTCGTGACGCTCGCAAGACTCGGCGTTCCGATTGCTTTCATCACCGGGCGCAGTGACACCTTCCTGCGCGACAAGGTTGTCGGGCCCCTCATCGCAGCGGGGCTGCCCGGTGGCGCCCGGATGTTTGGAGTGTGCGAGAAGGGTGGTGTGTGGTTCCCAATTTCCTCGGAGGGCATCGGCGATATCGTCATCGACAAGGATCTCGCTTTACCGGACGATTTTGCCGTCGCGTTTCGCGACCTTGCTGAGGCGAGGTTCAGCAACACCATGTTTTTTGATGACACGAAGCACGCGATGGTTTCGCTAGAACAGAATCCGGATGTCACGTCCGAGGAGTACCAGCAGGCTCAGCGGGTCGTAAATCAAGAAGCCTTCGACCTGCTCGTTGAGTATGGGCTCGGAGCACGTTACGGCGACCTCGAGCTGCCCGATGCGTATGGGCTCATCAACTTTCGCGTTGATCCAACGATCATCTCCACGGATGTTGAATCGGTGCTGCTGGACAAAGATCGGGGGGCTGCTCGCGCGCTCGATTTTTTTCGCGAATCGGGAGAATTGCCCACACTGTGGCGCACCGTGGGCGACTCCCGTAGCGACTATCTCATGGCGGATTACCTGCACAGCGAGGGCTTCGATGTCGCCCACGTGGATGTCAGGCCCTCGGACGGTGTTCTGCAGAAGCCATATCGGGTGATCCTCGAAGGTGATCTCCTTCACGATGAGGCTGGCGCGGCATTCCTGCGCCACTGGGTGCGCACGCTCGGTTGACGTGCCGTCAACTCCACCAGCTCACGCCTTGCGTAAAACGTCGATTCGCGCTTGCAATTGGGCGACGCTGGCCTGCGACACAGGCGGGCCGCCGACCCGGCGTCGTAAATCGGCGTGAATGTGTGAGTGCGGTAACCCCGAGCGTTTCGCTTGGATGGCGACAAGCGTGTTGAGGAGTGTTCGCTGTTCGCGCAGTGTCCGATACAGCGGAACGGGAGCCCGATCGTGGTCTCCTGCACTACGACGAGATTGGCGCGCTTGACGCTGTTGCAAAAGTTCGCGCACCTGATCGGGCTCAAGGAGGCCGGGAATCCCGATGAAGTCGAGTTCTTCAGCGGATCCGATCTCGGCCGCGAACCCGTATTCGTCCCCAGCGAACATCACACGATCAAAGTTGGCTTGCGATTCGAGGGCCTTAAACTCGAATAATGCCTCTTCAGAGAGCGACCGTTCTGTTCGGTTTGCCTCATCCAGCGATTCGTCATCCAGAAGGTCGGGGGTCTCCCCAAAATCGCGGTCAAGCGCGTGATCGCGCTCTCGCTCTAATTGCCCGGCAAGGTTCATGATTGCAGGCACACTGGGCACGAAGATCGACGCGGTTTCGCCGCGCCGGCGCGCGCGCACGAATCGGCCCACTGCTTGAGCAAAGTAGAGCGGGGTCGACGCGGATGTTGCGTACACCCCCACTCCCAATCGAGGAATGTCGACACCCTCTGACACCATACGAACCGCGACCATCCAGCGACTCGTCCCGGCCGCGAAGGCGGCAATGCGCCCAGAGGATGCCTTCTCGTCGGAGAGAACCAGTGTGGGTGGTTTCCCGGTGATCTGCTTCAGGATGGTGGCGTACGCCCGCGCGACGTTCTGATCTGTCGCAATCACGAGGCCTCCCGCATCGGGAACAGTTTCTCGCACCTCGCTCAGACGCACGTTTGCGGCATTCAGGACTGCAGGAATCCATTCACCTTCTGGGTCTAACGCCGTGCGCCAGGCTTGCGCGGTGACGTCTTCGGTGTCACCCTCGCCAAGGCGCGCTTCCATCTCGTCGCCTGCCCGCGTACGCCACCGCATTCGACCGGCGTACGCCATGAAGATCACCGGTCGCACCACACCGTCTGAGAGTGCACGCCCGTAGCCATAACTGTAGTCAGCTCGGGAAGTCCGGATGCCGTCCTCCCCGGGGTGGTAGCTCACAAAAGGGATCGGGGACGTATCGGATCGAAAGGGTGTGCCTGTGAGCGAGAGTCTTCTCGTGGCGGTCTCAAACGCTTCACGAATACCGTCACCCCAGCTCAGCGTGTCACCACCGTGATGAACTTCATCGAGAATCACGAGTGAGCGACCGCTCTCGGTCAGGGCGCGGTGCAGAGTCGGGCGAAGAGCAATTTGAGCATAGGTCACCGCGATGCCGTGAAAGTGTCTCGCCTGAATACTCTTTCCGTTGCGAAATGAGGGGTCAAGGCGCACGCCCACACGAGCCGCGGCATCCGCCCACTGACGTTTGAGGTGATCGGTTGGGGCGACGACAGTTACTCGATCAATCGTGCGTCGGGCAAGCAACTCGGTCACCAACCGCAGTGCAAACGTTGTTTTACCTGCACCAGGCGTTGCGGCAACGAGAAAGTCTTTAGGTTCAGCCTTGAAATACTCCTCAAGCGCGTCTGCTTGCCAAGCTCGAAGCTTGTCGGCCGTTCCTCGCGCGGCTCTCTCCGGATATGCCGGAGGAAGGTGTTCGGCTGCCGAGGTTCCCGGAGGGTAACGAAAAAGGGGTTCGGAGCTCACTTAACAAGACAATACCGTCCAGGGATGACAACGGGCTTCGCAGGCATGCTGCGAAGCCCGTTGTGGGTGAAGTTACGCCCTTGCGCGTCCCCGTGTCAGAAGCCCCCAGATGAGGAGCACGACGAGAGCTCCGACGACGGCCCACAGCCAGGCGGCGGTGGTAAAAAAGCCGTCGTACGCGCCAGACACGCCAAACATCCCGGCGAGCCAGCCCCCGACCATCGCACCGATCAGACCGAGAACTAAGGTTCCAAGCCAGCCCCCGCCCTGTTTGCCCGGGAGAAGTAGCTTGGCAATTGCGCCAGCAATGAGTCCGAGAATGATGAACGAAATCCAGCCCATGAGGACCTCCGTGAGTATCGTTTTCTCTCGCCGAAGGTCGGCGGAGTGATCCCAGCTTGCCACTACCCCCGAGCGAGGGGCAAGGCCTTCCCCGCGATACGACAAGCGACTACTATCAGCAATTTCCTTCTGGGCCTCGCGTGATGCACTCTTAGTGAATGATTCAGCAGCATCCGTGGTCCCGCTATGTGGCATTGGGGGACTCATTCACCGAAGGAATTGGCGATCCAGAACCCCGCAGCGCGGGGGGACATCGTGGCTGGGCAGATCGCGTTGCAGAAATTCTCGCAGTCAAGACGGATGACTTCACGTACGCGAATCTGGCCATCAGGGGCCGTCTGCTGCACCAGATCATCGATGAACAGGTCGAACCTGCTCTCGCCCTCCGCCCCGACTTGGTCACCTTTTCTGCTGGCGGCAATGACCTCATGAGACCCGGAACCGATCCGGACGAGGTTGCAGAACGCATTGAGCACACGGTTGGGCAACTGCGATCCACGGGAGCGACCGTCGTGCTTTTCAATGGTCCAGACATTGGTATGACCCCGGTTTTGCGGCGAATACGAGGCAAGGTCGCGATTTATAATGAGAACCTTCGAGCGGTGGCGCGACGCCACGATGCAGTAATTGCGGACATGTGGGCGTTGCGGGAGCTTCAAGATTCTCGAATGTGGGCACCCGACCGCTTACACTTCTCCCCCGTCGGTCACAACACGATTGCTCGGATGGTGCTGGACTCACTCGGCGTAGCAAATGACCTCGAACCCTTCCAGCCCGAGCCGCTCTCCAGTGTTACCTGGCGTCAGGCCCGTGGAGAGGATTTCGACTGGGCGAAGGAGTACCTCGTACCTTGGGTTGTCCGGCGCATTCGACACCAGTCTTCTGGCGACGGAATCACCCCCAAGCGGCCAGAGCCGATGGGTTTCGATTCACCCGAATAACGGGATCGCGACTGTGGGCCAGTGAGAACTAGCGACCGAACTGCGATGCAGCGGGGCAATCGAACGGGTCGCCACCCGCAGCTAGCCCCACCCTGTTGAGGTACTGGATGACAATGCCGTAGGACTGGCGCAACGTTGTTTCGGTATAGGCGATGCGATGGGTCGCGCAATACTCACGCGCAATCTCAGCAGCACGTGAAAGGTGTGGGCGCGGCATGTTCGGGAACAAGTGATGCTCGATCTGGTAGTTCAATCCACCCATGAACGAGTCCATCAGCCAGTTGCCTTTGATGTTGCGCGAGGTGAGAACCTGACGCCGAAGGAAGTCGACTTTGCTGTCGTGAGGCAGGATCGGCATGCCCTTGTGGTTCGGAGCGAAAGTCGCACCCATGTAGAGACCAAATACCGCGACCTGAACGCCGATGAATGCGAACGCCATTCCGACGGGCAAAAAGAGGAAGATGATCGCGAGGTAAGCCGCGATTCTTGACGTGATCATTGTGATCTCAACCCAGCGCTTGTCAACTTTGCCGCGGCCAAAGACGGTTCGGAAACCATGGATATGCAGGTTGATGCCCTCAAGAAGGAGCGCAGGGAAGAATAAGTACCCCTGGCGCTTGGTTGCCCACGCGTAGAGGCCTCTCGACTTTGCCGCATCCTCTTCTGTGAACGAGACGAAGTCGCGCTCAATGTCGGGATCTTTGCCAATAATGTTGGGGTTTGCGTGGTGACGGCTGTGCTTCGTCATCCACCATTGGTAGCTGATGCCGACGAAGAGGTTAGCCAAAGCGCGCCCGGCGCGATCATTGCGTGGCCCAGAGGCAAAGACCTGACGGTGCGCGGCTTCGTGTGCGAGGAATGCGTATTGCGTGAGGATGATGCCCAACGCGGCAGCCATCAAGAGTTGGAACCAGCTGTCGCCCAAAAGGATGAAGCCGGTCACCACACCGCCAAGCGCAAGTGTGATGATACCGAAAACCATCCAATAGAACCACGTTGTTTTACGCAAAAGACCAGCTTCGCGAACGGTGTGTAAGAGTGCCGAGTACTCGGTCGTCGGATTGGTTCCTGACCCGCCCTGTCGCGTCTTGGTGAAGGTGACAGTGGGTGCTTCGGCAGCTGATGACACGGGACCTCAATTCACGGTGACTTCCCGCTCGCGAATGCGATGGAGACGCCTAGATGTTGACAACGACTCTACGGCACGATTCTGGGAATATCTGGCAGAAGTCCTGTGCTTAACCAAATGGATGCGAGAGACGCCACCAGGGACCCGGGTCCACCAGCGGATCATCAAGAGTGAGGGGAATTTTCGTTTCGACACCGTCCACTAGGTAGGTAACGGTACCCACACGTTGACCGCGTGCTCCCGTGGTGATCGGATCGATATGAACCGACACTGTGACGGGTACTCCGCCCCACACGACGACGGAGGCACTCGTTGCTGCAACTGCTGTTGCATCGTCGTCCCACTCCGCGACGTAGGAGCCGAAGGGTTCACCGGCCGTCACCAGCGACACTTCACGAAACCCTTCCATTGCTGTCGTGAGAAGTGCGCGCACCGCTGCGTCAAGTTCGGCGTGAGTTGTGCCGCCGAGAACCACTCCGATGAGGTCGATGGTGTGAGAGCCCACGGTGATGGTTGTCGCGAACAAAAGGTTGAGGTTATTGCGTTGCACCGTCCCGGTTTTGATGCCGTCCACACCGTTCCAACCGAGAAGCGAATTCGTGTTTTCTATTGCGCCCACATAGGGGACGGTCGCTGAGGGGCTGGAAACGATGGTGCTCAGGAGTGGGTTTGCGAGGGCCAGCTTT
>JBDSUT010000058.1:0-6243 GCA_039927595.1 Terrimesophilobacter sp. | reverse complement strand
CATCCACGTCGTGCCCGCCGCCGCGGCTTCTGAGGTCTCTGCCTGATGCGCATCGGCGTCGTCACCTTCCCCGGTTCGCTCGACGATCGCGACGCCCAGCGCGCGATTCGCCTCGCCGGCGCCGAGCCCGTCGCCCTCTGGCACGGTGACCGCGACTTGCAGGGCGTCGACGCCGTCGTACTGCCCGGCGATTTCTCCTACGGCGACTACCTCCGCTGCGGCGCCATCGCCAGCCTCTCGCCGATCATGACCGAGGTCATCGACGCCGCGAACAAGGGCATGCCCGTCCTCGGTATCTGCAACGGCTTCCAGATGCTGGCCGAGGCGCACCTCGTCGAGGGCGGCCTGATCCGCAACGACCACGGCTCGTTCATCTGCCGCGACCAGCGCCTGCGCGTCGAGAACAACTCCACCGCGTGGACGAACCAGTTTGAGCACAGCGCCGACATCACCATCCCGTTGAAGAACGGTGAGGGCGGCTACATTGCGGATGCCGACACCATCGCCCGCCTCGAAGGCGAGGGTCGCGTCGTGTTCCGGTACCTCGAGATGAACCCCAACGGTTCCCTCAATGACATTGCCGGTATCACGAACGAGCGCGGCAACGTTGTCGGTCTGATGCCGCATCCGGAGCACGCCATCGAAGAAGGCTTCGGGCCCGACACGCATGAGGCGATGCGCAACGGCACTGACGGCCTCGCGTTCTTCGCGAGCGCTGTGCATACGCTCGCGCTCGCCTAGCTCTTTCTCCGCAAACCCTGCTTGGATAAGCACATGATCGCTCTCGAAGTCGCCGACTGGCGCCGCCGCGTGTTCGAACTCTACCGAGCAGTACGGAAGTCGACGGATGTGCCCTCCGCGCACGAAAGCTGGCGGCGCGGTCGAGACGAACTGTTCGCGGGCCACCCATCCACACCCTTGCTGGCGGGTGCACGCGAGGGTTTCACGGGACTGCCGATGGCCAGCTATGACCCGGCTTGGCGATTCGAGGTATCCATAGAGCCCACGGATCCCCGGCGGATGGAAGTGGAGACGGGTACCAACGGGATTGTTCCGTTCGACCTCATCGGGGTGGCATCCGTGCCAGGAGTCGGGCGCCTCGACGTCTGGCATCTCGCGTCCTACGGTGGTGGAATTTTCGTGCCAGTGAAGGATGGCTTGGCAGGCAAGCCTGACGGAACCTACGGTGGCGGCCGCTACCTGCTTGACACGGTCAAAGGTGCTGACCTCGGGCCAGGGCTCGGGGCCAACTCACTCATTCTTGATTTCAACTTCGCGTACAACCCGTCGTGCGCCTACGACCCGGCGTGGGCGTGCCCGCTCGCCCCACCCGGAAACACCGTGGCGGTGGAGATTCCCGTTGGTGAACGGTATAGCGACTCTTATGTTGGTAGTTGACGCGTGAATGAGAGTGGGATCAGGTTCGGCAGCGGTGGTGATGTGGTGAGTGTTTGCCGTGAAGCTCAGATGCAAAACTTACGGGCCCGACTTATAGTGAGGAATCTGAGCGTCGCGAGAACATCCGTCTTAGAATCCCCGGGCCGGAGCGCCATTAGTCTCTATTAGTAGAGCACCGGGAGCCTCAGCCGTAACAGCCTTGGTGGGCACCGCTAGGATTCTGCACAGCGCTGGCCAAACGGCCTACACCAACGCACAGTGGCTGGTTGGCCGCCAGGCTCGGTCAAACCTCAAGGATCGAGGGAGATTCCATGCAGTTCCACCACCACGGCTACGTGTCGGGAGACCCGCGTGTTCTCCCCGCAGCCGGCACCGGAATCAATCGACCCGAGGTGCTGCCCGACATGGTCGATGTTCTGATCGTCGGCAGTGGTCCGGCCGGCATGTTGCTCGCCGCCCAGATGTCTCAGTACCCGGATGTCACCACGCGTATTATCGAGCGCCGTGACGGCCGTCTCGTGCTCGGCCAGGCCGATGGTATCCAGCCGCGCAGCGTTGAGACGTTTCAGGCATTCGGGTTTGCCCCCCGCATCATCGCGGAGGCCTACAACATTGCGCACATGAACTTCTGGAGCCCAGACCCAGCGAACCCGAAGAACATCATCCGCACCTCGCGCACCGAGGACTACGCCCAGCACATTGGTGAGTTTCCACACCTCATCGTGAACCAGGCGCGCGTTCTCGACTACTTCGCGGAGGCCGCCCTGCACGGCCCCGCCAGAATCACCCCCGACTACGGCTTCGAGTTTGGCGGCCTCACGGTGGGCACTGACGCTGACTATCCGGTCACCGTGACCGTGCGCAGCACCGCGGGAGAGAATGCCGGGCAGGAGCGCATGGTTCGCGCAAAGTACGTGGTGGGGTGCGACGGTGCGCGCAGTCTCGTGCGTGACGCGATCGGCCGCAAACACGTGGGCGGCATCTCCAAGCACGCCTGGGGCGTCATGGACGTGGTCGTCAACACCAACTTTCCCGACTGGCGCATCAAGTGCGCGATCAACTCGGAGGCCGGCAACATCCTGCACATCCCACGCGAGGGCGGCTATCTGAGCCGAATGTACATCGACCTGGGCGAAGTTCCAGAGAACGATGAACACCGCGTGCGCGACACCCCGGTAGATGCCATCATCGCCAAGGCGAACGACATCCTGCACCCGTACTCGTTGGATGTGAAGAACGTGGCGTGGCACAGCGTGTACGAGGTCGGGCATCGGGTTACCGACAAGTTCGACGATGTACCGCTCGGTGACGAGCACCTCACACCTCGCGTCTTTTTGACGGGCGACGCCTGCCACACGCACAGCGCAAAAGCCGGCCAGGGCATGAATGTCTCCATGCAGGATGCCTTCAACCTGGGCTGGAAGCTCGGCGCCGTTCTCACCGGCCGCAGCCCAGAATCTCTGCTGTCGAGCTACTCGGCGGAACGCCAGCCGGTCGCGCAACAGCTCATCGATTTCGATCGCGAGTGGTCAACTCTCATGGCCCGCAAGCCAGAAGAGATTTCCGACCCGGGCGAGCTCGCAGAGTACTACCTGAAGACATCCGAGTTCCCGTCGGGCTTTGCGACGCAATACACCTCGTCGCTCATCACCGGAACCGCGGAATACCAATCCCTTGCGGCGGGGTTCCCGATCGGTAAGAGGTTCAAATCTGCCGAAGTGGCGCGGGTCTCCGATGGCAACCGCGAGCACCTCGGGCATCACGCGCGGGCGGACGGGCGCTGGCGCCTCTACGCGTTCGCGGATGCCTCTGCGGCGGGCGAGCCTTCCGCGCTGACCGATTGGGCAACGTGGCTGTCCTCCTCACCCGATTCGCCGCTCGCCCTCTACACGCCAGCGGCTACCGATATCGACAGCGTCTTTGACGTGAAAGTCATCTACCAGCAGCGGTTTGAAGAGGTCGACATCATGCGCGTGCCGTTGACCTTCATGCCGAAGACCGGGCCGTTCGGGTTGACCGACTGGGAGAAGGTGTACGCGAGCCTGCCGGGAAACAGCATCTTCGATGAGCGCGAGATTTCCGGCGACGGCGCGCTCGTTGTCGTACGCCCAGACCAGTACGTCGCTAACGTGCTGCCCTTGAGCGCGACCGGCGAGCTGATCGCATTCTTTGAGCAGAACTTTTTGCCCGCCTCCTAACTTGAACCAGCGAGGGTCTGCTTGGATGAAGGCATGACTAGCCCCAACCTCGCGCCGTTCTCCCACCCAGGAGCCCACGCGTGGACGACACCAGAACCCATCGCCTCCGCACGCGCTTTTCACCGCACTCTCGAGGGCTACCGGATGTCGCCCCTGACCGAACTGCCCACCGTCGCTGCCGAGCTGGGTGTCGGTCGGGTATTCCTGAAGGATGAGTCTGAGCGGCTGGGGTTGCCCGCGTTCAAGGTGTTGGGTGCCTCCTGGGCGGTCGCCCGAAGCGTTGCCGCCTATTGTGGGATTGGCCTCGAGAACCTGTCTGTCGACATTCTGCGCGAGGCCCTCGACGGTCGCCCCTTGACGCTCGTGACGGCGACCGACGGAAACCACGGCCGGGCTATTTCACACATGGCTCGACTTCTCGGTATCCACGCCCGTATTTACACTCCACTGGGGGTGAGCGCAGCCGCCCTCGACGGCATCCGCTCTGAGGGCGCGGAGCTCATCGAGCTCGATCTCACGTATGACGATGTTGTGCGCGCTGCTGCCGAATCCGCTACCGGTACGGCTACCGACCTTCTTATTCAGGACACCTCGTGGCCCGGGTACGAGACGGTGCCGCGCTGGATCGTCGAAGGCTACACGACACTGTTTTCTGAGCTCGACGAGCAGTTGGCCGCGGCTGATGCGGTTCCGGATGTGCTGGTCATTCCCACCGGTGTCGGCTCGCTCCTGCAGGCGACCATTGAGTATTACCGAGGAGTGTCACGCTTTCGCCCTGCCATCGTGAGCGTTGAGCCGACCAGCGCCGCGTGCGTTCTAGAGTCACTACATGCGGACGAGATCCGGTCCGTTGACACCTCCGCCGGAACCATCATGACCGGCCTCTGTACGGGAACAACATCAGAGATCGCGTGGCCGTCGATTCGGAACGGGCTTGATGCCGCCGTGGCTATTGACGACGCTCCGGTGCGCACCGCGGTCGGCGACCTCAGCAAACTTGGACTCGACGTGGGGCCGTGCGGGGCGGCAACTCTCGCCGGCGCGCGCACTGTTTATGGCAATGCGGAATTGCACTCCGGGCTTGGGATTCCGAACGATGCAGTTGTCGTGCTCTTGAGCACGGAGGGTCTGGACGCGAACCCGCTGCCTCATGAGTGAGCGTTAAGGAGCTTCCAGCTCCCTTCCGAAATTACCTCCACACTGTCACCATCAACTTTGATGGCGGTGTCGTCGTCTATCGCGTACGTCGGAACCGGGATGCCACTCGCCCACTTTTCAATGTTGACCAAGGTGGTGTCTGGCATGTCCGGCCGATCGAGGTGCGGAAAGAGTGTGAATTCCACCAGCCCCAGCGCACGCTCGGCTCCAACCGCCATGTCGCTGCCATCCGGCACAAAGGTGAGATCGAACTCTGCATCACAGTTGAAGGGCGTGACGGCAATGCTGCCTGCGCTCACTCCCACATAGACAAGGTTGGGGAGCGTGGGAAGAAGCTCCGCCACACCGGACTCCCGCATCCAGTGTGTGAGATAGAGAACGTCACCACCCCACACCAGAAGCGCATCGGCTTGCTCTACCGCAGGCACCCAGTTCTCTCTTCGGATGGTCGGCAGTGCCGTGAGTTCGAGAACTCCAAGGGATTTCCAGCCCAACTCGCACAGCGGACTCTGCGCTGTTCCCGAGATCGCCTGCCACGCCATCCCCGCCCCACTAGGGAACGGGTAAATTCCGGTCGGAATGAAGAGCGCGTTGGATTCAGCAATGGGTTTGCCGAGCAGCTCAACGAGCGCGTCAGTGATGCTCTGATTGCTGATGCCGGAGGAAGTGAGCAGCATTTTCATAAGGTCTTCTCTACCACTTCGGTGAGCCCTCACGATAGTACGAGCACAATCATCCCCACAGGGAGGGTCATGATCACTCAAGGTTCGTAGGATGTAACCCATGATCGAAATCCACGGGCTCACCAAGAGGTACGGCGCGACGACCGCTGTCGACGACATCACCGCGACGATTCGGCCGGGCATGGTGACGGGGTTCCTCGGCCCCAACGGCGCAGGAAAGTCCACAACCATGCGCACCGTAATCGGACTCGATCTCCCGAGTGCTGGATCGGTCACCGTAAACGGCAAGCGTTACGACGAACACCGCGCTCCCATGCACGAGGTCGGCGCGCTGCTGGATGCCAAGGCTATTCACACGGGCCGCACGGCCTATAACCATTTGCTCGCCATGGCCGCCACGCACGGAATCGGCAAAGCCCGCGTGCACGAAGTCATCGCGATGACCGGACTTGAGTCCGTCGCGAAGAAGCGCGTCGGCGGCTTCTCGCTCGGCATGGGACAGAGGCTCGGAATCGCGGTCGCCCTGCTCGGTGACCCGCAAACTCTGATCCTGGATGAACCTGTCAACGGACTCGACCCCGAGGGCGTGATTTGGGTGCGAGAGCTCACCAAACACTTGGCCTCACAGGGGCGAACCGTTTTTCTTTCCTCGCACCTCATGAGCGAGATGGCGCGCACCGCTGACCACCTCATCGTGCTTGGGCGCGGGCGCATCATTGCGGATGCCCCCGTCGCCGAAATCCTCGCTCTGGCGACCGGAACTGCTGTTCGTGTGCGCACGCCGCAACCCACGGAGCTTGTGAATC
>JBDSUT010000057.1:0-17627 GCA_039927595.1 Terrimesophilobacter sp. | reverse complement strand
ATTTTCGAGCCCACGCCCGATCGCAAGGTGATCATCAACCTGCCGGCAACTGTGGAGATGGCAACACCAAATATGTACGCCGATTCGATCGAGTGGATGTCGCGCAATCTGAACCATCGCGAAAACGTCATCCTGAGCCTGCATCCGCACAACGATCGAGGCACCGCTGTGGCAGCAGCGGAGCTTGGCTACTTAGCCGGTGCAGATCGCATCGAGGGGTGCCTGTTCGGCAACGGTGAGCGCACCGGAAACGTCGATCTGGTCGCACTGGGTATCAACATGTTCACGCAGGGCATCGACCCGCAGATCGACTTCAGTGACCTCGACGACATCAAACGCATCGCAGAATATTGCAACCAACTGCCCGTGCACGAGCGCAGCCCGTGGGCGGGCGATCTCGTCTACACGGCGTTCAGCGGTTCGCATCAAGACGCCATCAAGAAGGGCTTCGAGGCGATGGAAGCCGATGCGGCGGCGCAGGGCAAGTCCGTTGACGACCTCGTGTGGGCGGTGCCCTACCTGCCGGTTGACCCCAAGGATTTGGGGCGAAGCTACGAGGCCGTCATCCGCGTCAACTCGCAGTCCGGCAAGGGAGGAGTGGCCTATCTGCTCAAGGCAGACCACGCCCTCGATCTTCCACGAAAGCTGCAGATCGAGTTCAGCGGTGTCGTGCAGGCGAAGACGGATGCCGAGGGCGGGGAGGTTTCTAGCGCTCAGATTTGGGAAATTTTCACCGACGAATACCTGCCGTCTACTGTCGCCGACGACAAGTGGGGTCGGTTTGAGTTGCGCAGAACCCGCACCGAAAGCGACATGACCGGCGTTGTTTCGCTGTTCTCAGAGCTGCGAGTTGATGATGCAGTGGTGGAAGCAAACGGCACCGGAAACGGACCCATCGATGCGTTCCTCGACGTACTCGTTGGTCAGGGTATCGACGTGAAGGTGTACGACTATGTCGAGCATGCTCTGGGGGCGGGCGGCGACGCGATTGCCGCAGCCTACGTCGAGTGCCAGGTGGGGGATAAGCGACTGTGGGGGGTCGGGATCGATGCCGACACGTCAACGGCGAGCCTCAAAGCCGTCGTTTCTGCCGTCAACCGCGCGGTGCGCAGGCCCGCCGCAGATCGAGAACTAGCGGGGGTCTAGCCTGGCGTCGATATCCGTATGCGTGTCAGAACGACGCCCAGGGGCTGACGCGCGAAGTTCCGGTTAACCGCTCCACGGAGGAAGCCAGTGGGATGCCGTCGCGCAAGTCTGGTGCGGTGAGTGGCTCGCCGTAGGTGGTGACGAGGGGCAGCACACCAGCCCACACGTCAGTCGCGATGTCATCGTCAGGGTCCTCGGGCCACTCGGTCGAGTGTTTGAACGTCCACTCGTCAATGTTCATGCGCAGAACGAGGGTGGCGGCGAGCTCCTTGCGGTTGTGGGCGCGAACTTCAGTGATACGACCGGGCAGAAGCCCTTCGGTGACCAGATCGAGCGCAGCAAGCTTCTCGTCGCCCTCCACGCGTTCGCACGAGCCAAACAGAATGGCGCTGCGGTACCGCATCGATGACTCGAAAGCCGAACGCGCGTAAACGATGCCGTCGACGACCATGATCGATGCGGTGACGGGGGTTCCAGCGGCAAGCTTGCGCAGCCACCACGAGCCGGTCGATCCGTGCAGGATGAGGGCGTCATCCGTGTTGGCGAAGGCACTGGGCATGACGACGGGCCGGCCATCGTCGACGAAAGCGAAGTGGCCAATATTGGTATCGGTGAGAAGCCGATCACGTTGTTCGCGACTGCTGGTGGAGACGCGCTCGGGCATTCGTGCGGGAACGGTTCGATTCTTGCTCATTGCGTAATTCTGCTCCATCCGCGACGACCCGCAACGCTCAGGCACTTTCGCAGTGGGTGCACCGATAATTGAGGGGTGCCCCTTTACCGAGACGACGTGGTTGTGCTGCGCACCCACAAGCTGGGAGAGGCCGACCGCATTGTGACGATGCTGGGGCGCAACCGCGGCAAGATACGTGCGGTGGCAAAAGGGGTGCGGCGCACTGGTTCGAAGTTTGGCTCGCGACTTGAACCGTTTATGGTCGCTGATGTGCAGTTGTATGAGGGCCGCAGTCTCGATATCGTCACTCAGGCGGAGTCGATCGGGGCTTATGGCGCCGACATCATGGGCGACTATGGCAGCTATACCGCGGCGAGCGTGATGGTCGAAACCGCCGACAAGATCACCGACGATAATGGCTCGTTGCAGCAATACCTCCTGCTGGTTGGCGCGCTCAGGTCGCTTGCCCGACGCGAACACGGCTCGAGCCTCACTCTTGACTCGTACCTGCTTCGTTCACTGTCTATCGCGGGTTGGGCACCCAGCTTTATCGATTGTGCTGTCACGGGGGCACCAGGACCGCACACCGCTTTTGTCGTGCAACTTGGTGGGGTGGTTGCTGACGAGGTGGCTCCCCCCGGTGCTCCGCGCCTTGATCCGGCAACTCTCGAACTTCTCGGGGCACTTCTCGCGGGGGAGTGGGAGGTAGCGGATGCTGCCACCGAGCGCTCGTGCAGCCAGGCCAGTGGCATCGTTGCCGCTTACACGCAGTTCCATTTAGAGCGCAGCCTACGATCGCTCGCGCACGTAGATCGGACGGTACGCGCGTGACCCAAAAGACTCACAAAGATGCCGTTGACTTCAAGCCCATCGACTGGACCGGCATTTACCCGCCCACGCTTCCCGCGGCAGCGGTCCCGAACCACGTGGCGATCGTCATGGACGGAAACGGCCGGTGGGCAAACGCTCGCGGTCTCACGCGCGTCGAAGGCCACCGTGCGGGGGAGGCATCCCTTCTGGATGTCGTTGCTGGCGCCATCCAACTCGGCATCAAACACCTGAGTGTTTACGCGTTCTCCACCGAGAACTGGAAGCGCTCGCCCGATGAAGTGCGCTTTCTTATGGGCTTCAACCGGGATGTTCTTCACCGCAGACGGGACCAACTTAACGACTGGGGCGTGCTGGTGCGCTGGGCCGGGCGAAAGCCGAAGCTGTGGGGCTCCGTGATCAAAGAACTCCAGTTTGCCGAAAAGCTCACCGAGCACAACAGCGTGCTTACCCTCACCATGTGCGTCAACTATGGAGGGCGTAATGAGCTCACGGATGCCGTGCGCGCGCTCGCAGAGCAGGTCGCAGCGGGCAGGCTTTCGCCATCCGGCATCAGTGAGCGCACCATCCAGCGCCACCTCTACGCTCCGGAGCTCCCCGACGTTGACCTTTTCGTGCGCAGCTCTGGCGAGCAGCGCACCAGCAACTTCATGCTGTGGCAGAGCGCCTACGCGGAGATGGTGTTTCTCGACACACTGTGGCCCGACTTCACCCGCAAAGACCTGTGGCACGCGGTGGAGCTGTTTGCTTCGCGCAACCGACGATTCGGCGGCGCAAAGGACACCCCGAGCGCGTAGCGACGAGGGCCGCGGATTACCGCTCTAAACTTGCAGTATCACCGCCGACCGGACGCGAGCCGCGCGCCCGGCTGACTTCTGGAGAAACCTCGTGGCCACCCCCTCCCCGCTCGATGCCGTCATCTCCCTCGCCAAGCGCCGCGGGTTCGTGTTTCAGGCCGGTGAGATTTACGGGGGATCCCGTTCAGCATGGGACTACGGGCCACTCGGTGTGGAGCTAAAGGAGAACATTCGACGCCAGTGGTGGAAGTCGATGGTCACGTCCCGCGAGGACATTGTCGGGCTTGATTCTGCCATCATCCAGCCGCGTCAAGTCTGGGTTGCCTCCGGCCACGTCGGTGCTTTCACTGACCCACTCACCGAGTGCCTGCACTGTCACCGCCGTTTTCGTGCCGACCACCTCGAAGAGGCGTACGAGGAGAAGAAGGGGCGTGCGCCCGAGAACGGCCTCGCCGACATCGTGTGCCCCAACTGTGGCACTCGCGGGCAGTGGACTCCGCCGCGCGACTTCGAAATGATGCTCAAGACCTACCTCGGCCCGGTCGAAGAAGAAAGTGGCTTGCACTACCTACGGCCAGAGACCGCGCAGGGAATCTTTGTCAACTTCAACAACGTTCTTGGTGCATCCAGAATGAAGCCGCCGTTTGGTATCGCGCAGGTGGGCAAGAGTTTCCGCAACGAGATCACACCGGGTAACTTCATCTTCCGCACGCGCGAGTTCGAGCAGATGGAGATGGAGTTCTTTGTCGAGCCTGGCACGGATGAGACGTGGCACGACTACTGGATCGAACAGCGCATGAACTGGTACACCGACCTCGGAATGAACCCCGACAACCTGCGCCTGTTCGAGCACCCGAAAGACAAGCTTTCGCACTACTCGAAGCGCACCGTCGACCTCGAGTACCGATTCCGCTTCCAGGGCAACGAGTGGGGTGAGTTGGAGGGTGTCGCGAACCGCACCGACTTCGACCTCAAAACCCACTCTGAACACTCGGGTACAGAGCTTTCGTACTTCGATCAGACGAAGAACGAGCGCTGGACTCCGTACGTGATCGAACCCGCAGTCGGGTTGACCCGTTCGATGATGGCCTTCCTCGTGGATGCTTTTCACGAGGATGAAGCACCGAACACAAAGGGTGGCGTCGACAAACGCACGGTGCTCCGACTCGACCGCCGGCTTGCGCCCGTGAAGGCTGCCGTGCTCCCACTCTCGCGGAACGAGGAGCTTTCGCCGGTCGCCAAAGAGCTCGCCGCCGACTTGCGCAAGCACTGGAACATTGAGTTCGATGATGCTGGTGCAATCGGACGCCGCTACCGCCGCCAGGACGAGATCGGAACACCGTTCGCCATCACCGTCGACTTTGACACTCTCGAAGACAAAGCGGTGACAGTGCGTGAGCGCGACTCGATGGTGCAAGAACGTGTCTCGCTTGACCGCCTGAAGGGTTACCTCGCAGAGCAACTGCTCGGCGCTTAACGGCATCCGCAACTCGCGTGACCTCCGCTCAGCGATGGGAATGTGCAGCGTGCACTCGTGGTTGGAGTGAGTATGAGTGACGCTATAAAAGTTGACATCTGGTCCGACATCGCCTGCCCGTGGTGCTACATCGGCAAACGAAAGTTTGAGACGGCGGTTACCGAGTTTGGCGAAGACGTGGACGTCGAATACCACGCCTATGAGCTCGCTCCAGAAACTCCAGAAGAAGTAGTGGGCACTGCGCTGCAGAATTTTGTGGAGCGTAAAGGGGTTCCGCTCGAGCAGGCCAAAGAGATGTTTGACCGCGTCATCGGTGTGGCCAAAGAGGTCGGGCTTGACTACGACTACGACTCGCTTCAATCGACGAACACGGTGCGGGCTCATGAGTTGCTTCACTATGCCAAGGCGCACGGTCGTCAGATCGACATGAAGGAGCGGCTGCTTCGCGCCTACTTCATTGAGGGCCGCCACATCGGTCGGGTTGAGAGCCTCGCCGAGCTCGCTGGTGAGATTGGCCTTGATCGTGCGGATGCCCTTCGCGCCCTCTCCTCACGCGAGTTCCTCTCGGCGGTGGATGCCGACAAAGCCCAAGCGAGGGAGTACGGCATCCAAGGCGTTCCCTTCTTTGTCATCGACGGCAAGTATGGAATCTCGGGGGCACAGAACTCTTCGGTTTTCGTCGAGGCGCTTCAGCAGGTCAAAGGCGAGAAGGATGCTGCATGAGTGCATCATCGAAGTCTCCGTTCACGATGGTGGGCGCTCAGGACGCGGCAGTATGTGTTGACGGCGTGTGCGAGGTGCCTCCGACGCAGCCTGTTGAAGGGGCTCCCGGGGAGCTCAACCCGCGAGCTTAGGGCTGCGCGCGGTCGAGGCTCGCTTTCTGGGAGAATTGATGCAATGACTTCTCTCGCCACTGCACCCACTGCACCCAGCGCTCCCTCGCAGCGCGCCATGCAACGACCCCTGCGGCTCGGACCGATTGAGCTCGATGTTCCGGTCGTGCTCGCACCCATGGCGGGAATCACCAACACGGCGTTCCGTCGCCTGTGCCGTGAGTTCGGTGCCGGCCTGTATGTGAGCGAGATGATCACGAGCCGCGCTCTCGTTGAGCGTGGCGAGAAGACGATGCGACTCATCAGACACCACGAGTCAGAAACCCCCCGCAGCATTCAGCTTTACAGCGTCGACCCGACGACCGTCGCTGAAGCAGTGACGATGCTCGTTGCCGAGGATCGAGCGGACCACATTGATTTGAACTTTGGATGCCCCGTTCCGAAGGTGACCCGCAAGGGTGGAGGAGCAGCCCTCCCCTGGAAGCTCGACCTGTTCCGCGACATTGTTGAGGCGGCAGTGAAGGCCGGCGGAGACGTTCCGGTGACCATCAAGATGCGCAAAGGTATCGACAGCAATCACCTCACCTACCTCGAGGCCGGCCGCATTGCGGCGGGTGCTGGGGTGGCAAGCATCGCCTTGCATGCGCGCACCGCGTCTGAGTTCTACAGTGGAAGCGCCGACTGGTCATCGATTGCTACCTTGAAAGAGGCGGTCACCGACGTGCCCATTCTTGGCAACGGTGACATTTGGAGCGGTGCAGACGCCATCCGGATGGTGGAGGAAACAGGGTGCGACGGAGTGGTTGTGGGCCGCGGATGCCTCGGCCGGCCGTGGCTTTTCGGCGATCTGGTGGCCGCCTTCAGGGTGCGTTCCGGTGAGCTCAGTGCGCAGGAGGCGGTGGTGCTGCAGGCGCGGCCCAACCTCGGAGTCGTTGCGGCGACTCTGCGCCGTCACACCGAACTGCTCGCAGAGTTTCTGGCGACAGAGGATCAGAACGGTGAAGAGTGGGCTTGCCGCGATATTCGCAAACACGTGTCTTGGTACTTCAAGGGGTACCCCGTTGGTAGCGAGCTTCGTTCTGCACTGGCCAGAGTAGAGACCCTTCAGCACTTGGATGACCTCCTCGGCCAGCTTGACGGGGACGCCGCCTACCCCGGCGAGGATGCAGAAGGTCCGCGTGGGCGTGCGGGCCACCCTAAGCGCACCGTTCTTCCGAGCGGATGGCTTGATAGCCGTGAGCTTGCCTCGGCCGATCGCTCAGAGCTCTCCGAGGGTGAAGCGGACACCACCGGTGGTTGAGCCGGGGCGGTACAGCGAGCACGACACTGCACGTTGGTTTCCAGAGGAGCACTCCAGTCGACGCAGCGACTTCGCGAGAGATCGTGCGCGGGTCTTACACTCCAGTGCGCTGCGTCGGCTCGCCGCCAAGACTCAGGTGTTGAGTCCGACTGCTGGCATCGACAACGCACGCAATCGTTTGACGCACTCGCTTGAAGTCGCCCAGGTGGGACGCGAGCTTGCCTCCAGTCTTGGGCTCGATCCCGATGTGGTCGACACAGCGTGCCTCGCTCACGACCTCGGGCATCCGCCGTTCGGCCACAATGGAGAGCGCGCGTTGAACGCCTGGAGCCTCGATATCGGCGGGTTCGAGGGCAATGCGCAAACCCTGAGACTGCTGACGCGCATTGAACCAAAGGTGTTTGGTGCCGAAGGAACTTCGTTCGGGTTGAACCTCACCAGGGCAAGTCTCGACGCAAGTTGCAAGTATCCGTGGCCAGCAGAGAGTTCAGTTGGGGACCCAAGTGGCCGGGCAAAGTTTGGCTTCTACTCCGACGACACGGCAGTGTTCCATTGGTTGCGGGAGGGTGCTCCCGAGCGACAACTGTGCATCGAAGCGCAAGTGATGGATCTCTCTGATGACATCGCCTACTCAGTGCATGATTTCGAGGATGCGATTGTCGGTGGCTACATTGATGTTCCGGCGCTTGGCGCGCGCGTGGATCACGACGATCTCGTGGACTCGATGTTTGCGTGGATTGGCGGCGAGCTCCGGCATGACGAACTCATTGCCGCATTTGACCGGCTCGACTCACTCGACTCTTGGATCGACGAATTCGACGGAACGCGGGCCGCGCAGGGCCGGCTCAAGAACCTCACCAGTCAGCTCATCGGTCGCTTCGCGGGAACAGCTACAAAGGCAACGCTGGCCGAACATGAAAATGAGCGCGTTGTGCGGTTCGACGCGAGCATCGTGGTGCCACGAGAAACCCGCGCTGAGATTGCTGTGCTCAAGGGCATTGTTGCCGCCAATGTCATGTCGACGAACTCGCGCAAGCCCCTCTACGCGCAGCAGCGTGACACCCTCACTGAGTTGGCTGACGCGCTTTTCGACCGGGGTGCTTCAGCTTTGGATGCTGGTTTTGCAGCGGACTGGAACGAAGCGGACTCTGACGCTGGTCGCAAACGAGCGATTGTGGATCAGGTGGCGAGCCTCACCGATCAGTCTGCTAATTCTTGGCACGCGAAGCACGTCGCACACCCGGCCTAGAATCAAGGCATGGCCGGCCTCATCCGCAGAAACGATATCGACGAGGTTCGGTCGCGGATTAATATTGCCGATGTCCTCGCCGACTATGTGACGTTGAAGAGTGCCGGGGTTGGGTCGCTCAAAGGTTTGTGCCCCTTTCATGACGAACGAAGCCCCAGTTTTCACGTGCGACCCCAGGCTGGTCGCTATCACTGCTTCGGCTGCGGGGAAGACGGAGATGTCTTCACGTTCCTGCAGAAAATGGATCACGTCACTTTCTCTGAAGCGGTTGAGCGGATGGCCGCGCGAGTTGGCATTCAGCTCCACTACGAAGATGGCGGCCCGGCAGAGAAGGACCGCGGCAATCGTTCGCGCTTTCTCGCGGCAAATCAGGCAGCGGCGGAGTTTTTTGTGGAGCAACTCGCCACTCCCGGCGCAGAACCCGGCCGAGCCTTCCTTGGTTCGCGCGGGTTCGATCCGGCCGCGGCCGCGCATTTTGGGGTCGGGTTTGCACCGAAGAGTTATGACGCGCTCAGTAAGCACCTCTACTCTCTCGGCTTCGCCGAGGATGAGCTGCTCGCTGCCGGTCTCATCGGCCAAGGTGAGAAGGCAACGTACGACAGGTTTCGCGGGCGTCTCGTGTGGCCCATTCGAGATACGACGGGTCAGACGCTCGGATTCGGGGCGCGCAAGCTTCTGGAAGACGACCAGGGACCGAAATACCTGAACACTCCGGAGACTTCGGTGTACCACAAGTCCCAGGTGCTCTATGGGCTTGACTTGGCCAAGCGAGACATTTCCCGCGGCAAAAGGGTCGTGGTGGTTGAGGGCTACACCGACGTCATGGCGTGCCATCTCGCCGGGGTGACAACGGCAGTGGCCACGTGTGGTACCGCGTTCGGTGTCGATCACATCAAGATCATCCGTCGGGTGCTCGGCGATGTGGATAATGCGGATTCGCACGGGCTTGGTGAAGTCATTTTCACGTTCGACCCGGATGAGGCTGGCCAGAAAGCGGCGAGCCGAGCGTTTGTTGAGGAGCAGCGCTTCGCCGCCCAAACCTACGTTGCGGTGGCTCCGGAGGGCCTCGACCCTTGCGACCTCAGGCTCACTCGAGGGGATGAGGCTATTCGCCGTCTCGTTGACGAGCGCAAGCCCATGTTTGAGTTCATGATTCGCAGGGCACTCGCTGCATTTGATCTCGATACCGTGGAGGGGCGAGTGGGCGCTGTGCGAGCCACGGCGCCGGTGCTGGCGGGAATTCGTGACGCAGCATTGCACAGCGGGTACATCCGCAGTGTCGCAGGGTGGATTGGCGTGGATCCGAAAGATGTTGTCGGTGCGGTCGCCACCAGCAGAAAATCTAGTGCGTCTCAGGCGGGGGATCAACGAACCGCTTCCCGGCCAGATCGAGGGCAGCACCAGAACGGCCAACAGGAGTACGACGATCGCGAGCGGGGGCAGTCTGGCGCTTCGTCACAGAGTGCGGGGTCGGGGCCCCGCAGCGAGCGTGGCCCTTCGATCACCCATTTGCCCACCGACCCGCTCACGCGCTTGGAGCGCGATGCGCTCATGGCGATCCTCCAGCATCCAGCAGAGGTGGGTCGAGATCTAATTTTGCGGTTTGCCCTCGTCGCTTTCTCGAATCCGAGCTTGCAGGTTGTTCGTGACGGGATTGCCGCGAGTATGGACGCGTTTTCGTCGCCTCAGTGGGTAGAGCGTGTCGCGGAAGAGGTCCCCTCGGCTTTCTCGGGGATTGTGAACCAGCTCGTTGTGGCCCCGATTCCAGAAAAATCGGGCCGCGAACTCTCAATGTATTGCAGTGGTGTGGTCTCGTCGTTGATTGGGCGGGACCTTCTGGCGAAGAAAGCGGAGCTGTTGGGTCGTTTGCAGCGAACGGATGCTGCGGAGGCGCCCGATCGCTACCGTGAGCTGCAGCGAGAGCTCATGAGCGTCGAGGCGGAGCGGCGGGCGCTCATCGGCGAATAGGTTGCAGAACAATAAACTTTCTGCGGCAAACGGGTTCACACCACCCGTACAGGTGACAATCCGTGTTATCAAGGTGTAATGCACCCGAGGCGTTCATTCTGGTCGTCCTTGGTTTCATCCCTACTGAAGCCCAAACTAGGTTCGGTAGATTCTCACAACAGAGAGAGGTATCCGGATATGACGTCCGCATCCACGATCCGTAAGCGCACGCTCGCCGTGCTCGGTGGCACCGCCATCGCAGCAATGGTCTTGAGCGGCTGCGCGGCCGGAAACGACAACGGTTCTACTGGTACATCCGGTGGAACCATCACCGTCGGCACAACCGACAAGGTGACACTGCTCGACCCAGCTGGCTCCTACGACAATGGTTCCTTCTTTGTCATGAACAACGTTTACCCGTTCTTGATGAACTCGAACCCAGGATCCTCAGACGTCCACCCAGACATCGCTGAGTCGGCCGAGTACACCTCCCCGAACGAGTACACCGTAGTTCTCAAAAAGGGCCTGAAGTTCGCGAACGGTAACGACCTGACGGCTTCTGACGTCAAGTTCAGCTTCGACCGCCAGGTTGCGATCAACGCAGACAACGGCCCAGCTTCGCTTCTGTCGAACCTTGAGAGCACCGAGGTTAAGGATGACCTCACCGTCGTCTTCAAGCTCAAGACCGGCAACGACCAGATCTGGCCCCAGATCCTGTCTAGCCCCGCTGGCCCCATCGTTGACGAACAGGTCTTCGCAGCGGACAAGCTCATGACGGACAAAGAAATCGTTGACGGCGAGGCTTTCGCTGGCCCGTACACGATCTCGAGCTACAAGTTCAACGAGCTCGTTCAGTTCAAGGCATACGACGGCTACATGGGATTGCTGGAGAAGCCGAAGACGGCCACCATCAACCTCAAGTACTACGCCGACCAGTCGAACATGAAGCTCGACGTGCAGCAGGGCCAGATCGATGTCGCGACCCGGAGCCTGTCTGCGACTGACATTGACAGCCTCGCCAGCAACAAGGACGTCGTTGTTCACAAGGGACCGGGTGGAGAAATCCGCTACATCGTCTTCAACTTCGACACCATGCCGTTCGGTGCGAAGACGGCTGACGCCAGCGCCACCAAGGCGCTTGCTGTTCGCCAGGCGATGGCCGACCTGATCGACCGTGAGGCAATCGCGAACCAGGTTTACAAGGGCACCTACCTGCCGTTGTACTCCTACGTTCCTGCCGGCCTGACCGGTGCCACCGAGGCCCTCAAGGGCCTCTACGGCGACGGCAAGGGTGGCCCAGATGCTGACAAGGCAAAGGCGACCCTTGAGGCCGCAGGCGTGACCACCCCGGTGACGCTCGACCTTCAGTACAACCCGGACCACTATGGTGCAAGCTCGGGTGACGAGTACGCGCTCATCAAGTCCCAGCTCGAGTCGACTGGCCTCTTCACGGTGAACCTGCAGTCCACTGAGTGGGTGCAGTACGCCAAGGACCGTTCAGCTGACGTCTACCCGATGTACCAGCTTGGTTGGTTCCCGGACTACTCAGACGCCGACAACTACGTGTCGCCGTTCTTCGCGAAGAACAACTTCCTGAAGAACCACTACGACAACGCAGACGTCGACGGACTGATTAGTGCGCAGGTTGGCGAGTTGGATGCTGCCAAGCGTACGAAGATGATCGAGGACATCCAGGCGATGGTTGCCGCGGACCTGTCGACGTTGCCCATGCTTCAGGGCGCACAGGTGGTTGTTGCGGGCAAGAGCGTGAACGGCGTTGACAAGACGCTTGACGCTTCGTTCAAGTTCCGCTTCAACGTTCTGAGCAAGTAAGACACATCAAGGCGGTTACTATCGAAGTGCCGTAACAGGGGGCGGTCCGCACAAAAAGCGGGTCGCCCCCTTCTTCTCGGGCAAGTTTTTGGGCAGCATGTGGGCGAAGATTGGCAATGATGACAACAACTTCAATTTCAGAGACACCCGCTGAAACGGGCGAACCTGACCAGAAAGCTCGAGCTACGAGGTCTGGTGGCGGCTTTGCTCGCTACGTCGCTGTGAGACTCGTGCTCATCATCCCCACCGTGTTCATTCTCGTGTCGATGGTCTTCATTCTCATGCGCCTGATCGGTGACCCGATTACTGCTGCGCTGGGTGGCAAATTGCCCCCGGATCAGTTGCAGGAGCGCATTCATGCGGCCGGGTATGACCGGCCCATCATCGTGCAATACCTTGAATATCTAGGCCAAGTGCTCACCGGAAACTTTGGGAGCACGATTTCTACCAACAAGCCGGTTTCGGAAGTCATTCTCACCTATGGCGCAGCAACGTTAGAGCTCGTTGTTTATTCGCTCGTCGTGGCCTTTATCGTCGGCGTTCCGCTGGGAATGCTCGCGGCCTACCTTCGTGACAAATGGCCAGATGCCGTTTTGCGTGTCACGGCGATTCTTTTTTATGCAACGCCGATTTTCTTCGCGGGACTCCTGTTGAAGCTCATCTTCGCGGTGTGGCTCAATATCCTGCCCGTGAACGGTCGCGCATCTATCGGGGCCTCTATTGAGCTGGGGAACGTCAGTTCGCCAACGAATATTTATCTCATTGACGCATTCCGTACCGGAAACTCAGAAGTTATTGGGGATGTCTTGCTCCACGCGGTGCTTCCCGGAATTGCCTTGGGCTTGCTCACGGCGGGCATCTTCTTGCGGCTCATTCGCCTGAACGTTATTGGCACACTCGGCCAGGATTACGTTGACGCGGCTCGTTCGCGTGGGGTCAAGGAGCTGAGGCTCGTGCGAAAGCACGCCTACAAACCAGCCCTCGTTCCCATCATTACCGTGATCGGCCTCCAGATAGCCTTGCTTCTCGGCGGCGCGGTACTGACGGAGACCGTCTTTGAATGGAGAGGGCTCGGTTACGCCCTCGTGGAGTTCCTGAAGGCGAGGGACTTTGTAGCTGTGCAAGGCATTGTGACCTTGCTGGCGGTGATCGTTGCGGTGACAAACTTCGTTGTCGATATAGTCGCTGCGATTATCGACCCGAGAGTGAGGTACTGACATGTCGAGCGTTCTTGCGTTGAAACCGGGTTGGGTCTCTCGCCTCCCCGTCGTCAAACAGGTAAAGCAGAGCGTTGGCTGGCAGCGTGGGATGCTCATTACGGGCCTCGCCATCATCGGACTGTTCATCCTGACGGCAATTTTTGCGCCACTGGTGGCACCATATGGCTACAGCCAACTTCTCGACAAGAATGGATATTTCGATCACGCGGCGCCTCCCGGTGGCGCGCACCTTCTCGGGACCACCGTGGGTGGCTATGACGTGCTCTCTCGGGTGATTTGGGGATCGCAGACAGCTCTCCTCGTCATCATCATTGCGGTGACACTGTCGATTTTCGCGGGAGTGCTTCTCGGTCTCATCTCGGGCTATTTTGGTGGCTGGTTCGACCGCATTCTGGTGGTCATCGCTGACGCCGTGTATGCCTTCCCGTCGCTGCTGTTGGCCATCGTTATGTCGATCGTCATTTCGGGGGGTCAATCCAGCTTGATCGGTGGACTTCTCTCCGCATCGATCTCCATCACCGTGGTCTTTATCCCGCAGTATTTTCGCGTGGTGCGAGCTGAAACCGTGCGCATGAAGGCCGAGGCGTTCGTGGAGTCAGCAAAGGTGATTGGTGCCAGTAACCGGCGTGTGATGTTTCGTCATGTGCTGCGCAACTCGACCCGCACCTTGCCACTTATTCTCACGTTGAATGCATCAGAAGCCATCATGACGCTTGCGGCGCTCGGCTTTCTCGGGTTTGGCATCGAACCAACCTCGGCAGCGGAGTGGGGTTACGACCTGAATAAGTCCATTGCGGATGTCGCCGCCGGAATCTGGTGGACCGCAGTTTTCCCTGGTGTCGCGATTGTGCTCGTCGTTCTCGGCGTTACTCTCGTTGGCGAAAGTATGAACGACCTTGCCGACCCGCGGTTGCGTACGCGCCACCGTGCACTGTCCAGTGGCGCTGCCACCGGCGAAGTCGACAAGTTGGAGGAGGACCTGTGAGCATCCAGACTGCACCGACTGCCAAGCCAGAGGACGACGACAACCCGGCTCTTGTCATTGAGGATCTGAATGTCACGTTCGCCACCGATGGTGGTGACGTTCGCGCGGTCGAGGGGGTTAGCCTTTCGGTGCGCGCCGGTGAGGTACTTGCAATCGTGGGGGAGAGCGGTAGTGGAAAGTCAGTCACTGCCAAGTCGATCCTCGGGTTGCTTCCCGAGACAGCGACGACTTCTGGCGTGGTGTTGTTGGGGAACGACAACATTGTTGAGATTTCCCATGCGCGTATGCGGGAGATCCGCGGCACGGGCGCAGCGATGGTGTTCCAAGAGCCTTCGACCGCCCTGAACCCGGTATTCACCGTGGGTTGGCAGATCGCGGAAGGTTTGCGCGCACACGGTAAATACACCAAGTCTGAAGCTCGCGCCAAGGCGATCGACTACATGACGCGGGTGGGTATTCCCGATGCGGAGCATCGTGTGGACTACTACCCGCACCAGTTCTCTGGTGGGCAGAAGCAGCGCATTATTATTGCCATGGCGCTCGTTCTCGAACCCAAACTCATCATCGCCGACGAGCCGACGACAGCGCTAGACGTCACGGTGCAGGCTGAGATCCTCGATCTTTTGCGGCGCTGCCGAGACGAGTTCAACGCGGCGATCGTGCTCATCACTCACAACATGGGTGTTGTCGCCGACCTGGCTGACCGGGTTGCCGTGATGTACCACGGCAAGATCGTGGAGGAGGCCGACGCCGTCAGCCTGTTCCATCATCCGAAAGACGACTACACGAAGCGTCTACTCGCCGCGGTGCCTTTCATCGGTGCTGGATCAGCGAAGACGAAGGAGCGTGCACTCCAGCGCGAGATCACTGAATATGGTGAGCCACTCGTCGTTGCTCGTGACCTCGTTATCGAATACCAGGGTCGACTGGGAAAGCCCAGTTTTCGCGCTGTTGATGGCGTCAGCTTTCATATTGCCGAGCGAGAAGTTCTTGGGTTGGTCGGTGAGAGTGGTTCGGGAAAAACCACGATCGGTCGCGCCATCGCGGGCCTGACGAAAATCACGGGCGGGTCGCTGGAAGTTCTCGGCCAAGAAATGCTCGGCGTGCGTGAACGCGACTTTCGTCCTCTGCGCCACGACATCGGTTTCGTCTTCCAAGACCCTGCAACGAGCTTTAACCCCCTGCTGACCATTGCGGAGTGTGTGGCGGAGCCGCTGATCGTTCATGGCAAGGCGGGTGATGCGAAGGCCGCTCGCGCCAGAGTCGACGAATTGCTCGAAGCCGTGCAGTTGCCGAAGAGTTTCGGCGACAGGTACCCGCACGAATTGAGCGGTGGCCAGCGCCAGCGTGCAAGCCTTGCACGCGCCATTGCGCTGCAACCCAAACTGCTCATTGCAGATGAACCAACCAGCGCCCTCGACGTTTCTGTGCAGGCGCGCGTGCTGGATCTCTTTGCAGAATTGCAGCGCGAGTTTGGGTTCGCCGCGTTGTTCATCAGCCACGATCTCGCCGTTGTTGACTTGCTTGCAGACCGGATCGCGGTGATGTACAAGGGCCAGCTGGTCGAGGAGGGCACAGGAGAGCAGGTGCTTGTCGCTCCCAAACACCCATACACGCAACGTCTTTTGGCCTCCCTGCCCGTGCCTGACCCCGTGCTTCAGGCACAGCGGCGCGACGAGCTTCACAAGTTGCGCGGGCTTGATGATGCAGGTATTCCGCTGACGGGAACCGACGGTTGACCGAATCCACCCCAGTTGTTGTCGCCGACGACCTGTCGATCCGATTCCCGTCGCGGGATGTCAGGTCTAGGCTCGTCGCCGTCAACGGAGTCTCGTTCACTCTTGGCGCGGGCGAAATTCTTGGAGTGGTGGGTGGATCAGGGTCTGGAAAGTCGACCCTCGCCGCCACGCTGGGGCTCCACAATTATTCCGGAGGATCCGCCCATGTGTGGCCGCAGATCTCTGGGGGGTCGCTGCGCATCTTCGACACCGAGGTCAGACGAATTAGTCGTCACCAGCGCGATCGCCTTCGGCTGTCGGTGGGCTATCTCGCCCAGGATGGCGCAGAGCGGTTGGATGCCAGGCTCACTGTTGCCGAGAACGTGGCGGAACCTATCTATTCGCGGGATCGCCACTTCAGTTCCCGCGAGGCCGGCATTGCTGTTGCGACTCTCATCGATGCGGTGCGCCTTCCCCTTGGCCTCATGGCGAGCTACCCGTACGAGCTGAGCAGTGGGCAGCGACAGCGGGTTGCTCTCGCGAGGGCTCTCGTGCTCGAACCGAAACTGCTCATCGCGGATGAACTGACTCGCGGTGTGGATGCGGTGGTGCGAGCAGGAACGCTGAGTGTGCTGAAAGATCTGCGGGACGAACGCGGTTTTTCGGCCATCATCGTCAGCAGCGATCTCAGCGTCGTCGAGCAGGTTTCGGAGCGAATGTTGGTACTTTATCGCGGCGCAGCCATCGGGCTTGGCACCACCTTTGGGGTACTGTCAGAACCCATTCATCCTTACCTAATGGCCCTTGCGGACTCAAGATTCGATAAAGTCAATGCATGACTTCGAGTGGGGGCTCGGTCCAACATCGCAGCGTGTTGGGCGCCTCGGCCGTGGAATTGCCTCAGGAGAGGCAACCGCGCCCGGGTCCGCTCGCTGTGCTCCCGGAGCCCACTGACTTCTTTGTCTCGGCAATCAAAGAGGCTGGCGGTACGGTAGCGCCACTCTCGCAAGACACTCGGGGCATCGTGTGGTTGTCGTACGATCGCGCTCACGAGATGTCCGACGTTCTCGAGGGTCACCCGAATCTTGACTGGGTGCAATTGCCGTGGGCGGGGGTGGATGCTTTCGCCGATGTGATGGCGAAGCATTCTGGCGCGCGCCCCGTGTGGACGAGTGCGAAGGGTGCGTACGCTGAGCCGGTCGCGGAGCATGCGCTTGCGATGATTCTTTCGCTGTTGCGCGAATTTCCCCGTCGTGTCATCGCGCGCTCCTGGGGACCCAAAGTGGGGGCCTCACTGTACGGAGCAAACGTTGTGATCGTCGGTGCTGGCGGGATTGCGATCGAGCTCATGCGATTGCTTGAGCCATTTCGCACCACCATCTCGATCGTGCGCCGCTCTTCGTCGTCGCTGGATGGCGCTGCCCACACCGTGACTTTTGACCAACTGCACGATGTGCTGCCCACCGCGGATGTCGTTGTGCTTGCTGCCGCGCTGACGAGTGCGACAGCTGGGTTGATGGGCGTACCGGAACTCGCACTCATGAAGTCGAGTGCGGTTCTGGTGAATGTCGCGCGCGGGGGTCTTGTGGATACCGACGCATTAGTTGATGCCTTGGCCTCT
>JBDSUT010000056.1:0-4730 GCA_039927595.1 Terrimesophilobacter sp. | reverse complement strand
TTACGGTTCGACCGTGACCATGGCGTTCATGGTCAGGTGCGGTTGGCAGTAGTAGAGGTATTCGCCGGGTTCGGTGAAGGTGTACGAGAAGGTGTCGCCCGGCTGGCCTTTCGGGGCAAGGGCGTGGTCGAAGCGGCCATCGGGTGTCTGCGTGCCGCGGAGGCCGGTTGACTCGTTCACGTGGCCCCAGGCTCCGGAGGTCACGGTGTGGCCGATGGTCTCGCCGTTTTGCCAGGTGACCGTTGTGCCCACCTTGACGGTGAGGTTTTTCGGCATGAACTTCAGGCCGATGGTGGTCACAACGTTGTCGGCGGCGGGTGCCGACTGATCCGACCCGCTGCTCTCGGTCGGGATTGATGCGGATGGCTGAACGCCAGCGCATCCCGAGAGAGCGAGGATCAGTGCCGGCACGAGGAGCGCACCGGCGAGGGTGGCTTTCGTTGACCGAACTGTTCTGGTGTGTGACATGCGGGTGATTCGGCACCCTGCGCGAATCGGATTGGAATCAGTTTTTGGGCGCAGCAGAAACTCAGGAAGCGAGCGTGGCCGGACCGCAGAATGCCTCTCGGCAGGAGGCCGCTCGGGCCGGCGAGTAATGGAGCCCGGGGTGACCGCGGTCCGGCAGGCACTCGGTTTACCGACAGTGGATGCGCCTTGCATTCAGCCTTTACCGAGGGCGTCCGGCAGCCCGCACAGGCCGACCGCGCCTTCTGCCACTGTGGGCGAGGGGAGGCCTCCTTCGAGACTCGCGCACTGCGCCCCCCTCTAGGAAAGATGGCCTCAGCGCCGACCGCCTAGAACAAGCCGCTACCTAATCGCCAGCGAGGTGGCCCAACGAGCGCCCGAATGTTGTGCGCTCTCGGCTCGAAGTCTCCGTCTCGCGGGCACGACCGGCGAAGAGAGCGGCGAGGGGGACCATGAACTCGTTTGAAGTACATCCCGCGATCGGAACATGAAACATGCGAATAAGTTCCTTGTGAGTACCCGAATGTACCTGTGAGGTTGGTGGGTGGGAGTCGGCCAGAAAACCCCGCCAGTCGCAATTGGGATCACCCATGATTCTGGTTCGTACGCGCAACAGCGTGTCGCCGGGGTGTCCTGCACAGTTGACGCGTGGTTAGGTTCGCGACAACAGCGAGCACCTGCCATTCCATTTCGTCTGCCTGGCGCTCCCACCCCTCTTCGCCGGTATCGCAAGAGCACACCGGGTAGAGCAACTGGGTGACCACGCCGGCGGCAATGATGACGGAAAGGAATGAGGCGAACACGAACTGGAGTGGTGCACGTCAAGGTTGCGCGACGCACCGTCGTGGTCTTGGGCGGTGCGCACTGCGCCAGTAAGCGAGTAAAAGAGATCTGCCAGATCCAGAAGGCTCCCAGTAGCGCCGCGGTCGGAGGGTATTATCGTGGCGGCAGTGGCGACAACACGTTCGAATGACTCGTTGCGATGCACGCTCGCTCCTTAGATCCAGCCGAAGGTCGGGACTCAGCCCGGTAATCAGACGAGATCCACCCCTGTGTTCCGCACGTGCTCAAGTACCAATTCATGGACGACTGAAGCGACGGTAGACGGCAACAACGCCGTGGCAAAAGTTTGACTCGCCACCCTCAACAATGGCGACCGCGTTAATCTCCAGTGCGATCCGGTAGCGGCGCTTTAGATCACCCTCGCTGATGAGTACGGCATGCTCCACCTCGCGCAAGAGCCCACGAGAGAGCGCCTCGGCAATCTCGTAGCCGATGAGCATCCCGGACAGATACTCGTCAAGCACAAGCGGACGCGATCCTGTAGTTGCAAGCAGTCTGGTGCGGATTGTGAAGATATCGTGCAAAATCCCTTGCGCCTTAGACCCAAGCGTCGCGCCCTCCCGGAACGATGAGTCCCGTTCTGCCGGGTTCGGGATGCGGCCATTTGCAGCGATTGCCTGCGACAGGGACGGCATCGCCAGTAGCATCTCGAAAAGCTCTCCTGTCGGGAAAGTGTGGAATGTCGACACAGTGTTACCGACCAGGCGTATCCATTTGCTGTGGGTCCCGGGAAGCACTAAGAGCGCAGGACCGGACTCCCCCACATCGTCGAGCCATCCGAAGACCTGAGCCTCCTCGCCCCGAATAAGGTCATCAAACTCGCCACTCTTATCGACGAGCCCAGGGAAGACCTGCACGGTGATGCGATCATCCAGCCTCAGGGTCAGCATCGCGGCAGTGAGAGCTGCCACGTCCACGGGAGTGGGCAGCGGGTTCGTCTCTACCAGTCCACTTCTGCTACCAATCATTCCCGCAGCAAATATGGGGATGTTTGGCCGCTTGCTCACCCATGGGTGTAGCGCATCAACGAGTATTTGCCGTTGCGCGTTTCGCTCAGTCTTGAGCACGCCTGGATCCAAGGTGATGGTCTCCAAGGCCGTCCCGGCGTGGTCAATGAGATGGATCCGCAACCGGCTGCTGCCCCAGTCAACACCGATCAGTTCCGCGTTGTCAGGTATCGCAGGCGCACTCATCACACCCCGCTTGACGGTCGGGCAATATCTTCGACCGCATCCCGAAGCTCTTGAGCGGAAGTCTGACTTCTCAGTGTGCCTCCCAAACCCACGGCGACCGCTCCCGCTGCCATCCACTCCGCTGCATCATTGAGCCTTACCCCTCCGGTCGGTATGAGACGCAGAATCGGTAGTGCTTGCATGACGTTCCGAACTCCTGAGGGATCCCACAAGCTGGCGGGAAAGAGTTTGACGAAATCCGCACCCGCGGATGTTGCCGCGAGACACTCGTTCGGGGTGAACGCACCAAGAATGCTCACCAGATGTAGCTCTTTGCTTGCATCAATCATCTCTGGGCTGAACACAGGGCTAACGATGAATCGAGCACCAGCTTGGGCCGCACGCTTCACGTCGTCTGTATTGAGTACTGTTCCAGCCCCGAAGAAGGTTCCTTCCTTCGGAAGCGTCTCATTCAACCAGCGCACAACACCGAGCGCATTGGGGGTGGAAAGCGATACCTCGATGACGCGCAGGCCGGCCTCCACAAGACGTTTCGCCTCCCGTTTCGCATCGTCTTCAGTCTTCTCACGAACGATGGCGACGATTCTTGATGAGAGAACTGCTGCGGTGACATCGGAGCCGGTCATTTTGCTTCCCAAGCCAGAGTGGTTTCAGCCGACGAGGTTTCATCGTGGAGGCTGAGCAGCGGGGCATCCCTGCTGTCATCAAGTAAACGCCAGAGCGCCTCGGTGTAGTAGCTGTCTCCCACGATGACGGCGGCGTTTTCACCCACACCATGCTCGTGGGGTACGTCGAGCGCGGCACCGCGAAGAATTCCGAGACCGGGATGATTGACCACGTACTTTTCGGAGAGCTTTGCCATCATCGCCCTCGTGTAGTCACGTAGCTTGTTCGCGCGTGTAGTTTCGCTCGCGCTTGCTAGCTCCAGGAGACCGGCGTACGCGAGGCTTCCCGCAAAGCTGTCCCGAATTCGCGGTGCGCTGGCCGGGATGGCAAAATCCCACAGCGGCGACGCATCGTCCTGAACCTTGTCCATCCAGAAATCCGCCATGAGCTGCGCAAGCTCCAGATGATGAGGATCATGGGTTAGGCCGTAGAGAAACGCGTAACCGTAAATGCCCCACGCCAGTCCACGGGACCAACTGCCTTCGACAGAGTAGCCCTGATAGGTGTCCACTCCAGAGGGATTACCTTTCGGGTCGAATAAGAGCGACTGGATAGTGGATCCGTCGGGTCGCACCAGATGTTCACCGATCAGATCCGCCGCACGATTTGCTTCGGCCGCCAGCTGCTCGTCGTTCACCTGCTGCGCATACCAAAGCGGCACGCACAGGTTAATGACGTCGTCGATTGTGGTAAACGGATATGTGTCGTCATCGGCCGTACCGAACGATTTCATGTAGCCAATCTGGCGAAACCGCGCTGAAACTGTCTTGCCCGTCTGAAGCAACATTGGTCGTAGCTCTTCAACACCATGCGTTTCAAGCGGGATTAGCGCACCCCGCAGGAACATCACCGAAACCGAGGCGAAACTCTTGATACGGGTTCGATTCTCCAGCCGTTTGCTCCACTGCAAGGCACGCGCACGAAGCTCTGAAGAATCGGCTGATTTCGACTCCTGCGACGCGACAAACCAGAGAATCGACGGCAGGTCACCCACCATCCACGAACCATTATGCGGAAGAACACCTCGCTCGCTCTCGTTGACAGACATAGAGACCCATTCGTCACCCGCCGTCCACAGTGGAAACGCATCCAAATTGGATAATTTCTCCGCCTTCGCCAGCACTTGGCTCCAGGCGTTGTTCAGGACAGTCACTTCTCCTTCTTCCCTAGACGATTGATGATCTCATCCGTGTGCTGGCCCAGCCGAGGTGCTGCGCCATGTGGTCCTACGATTGAGCGGGACATTTTGAATGGGGTGTTTACAATAGCGATGTGACCGCGTTCGGGGTAGGGAACCTCAACGAACGAGCCACGAGAAACAGCGGGCTCAGTGGCGGCCACCTCACGCACCTCGCGCACAGGTCCACCAGGGATCCCGGCAGCCTCCAACGCGGCGAGGGCCTTGTCTCGCCCGCCAACTCCGACCGCCCACGCTTCGATAAGGTGCTTCACCTCTGCCCTGTGTACGAGCCGCTTCTCGTTGGATGACAAGTCGAACGGCGAAGAATGCTCCGGATCGATAACGGCAGAGAGTATTTCCCAAAGGCGCTCGGTTCCTGCCGC
>JBDSUT010000055.1:0-11363 GCA_039927595.1 Terrimesophilobacter sp. | reverse complement strand
CGGATGCCTTCATCACCGAAACAATGTCATACCTGGAATCCCCGGCACAAGACTGCTACCTCACGCTGCGTCATGCCGGGGGTGTGCGCGGAAAGAAACTGCTCGATGCCCTCAGGGGAGGGCTCGGCAACGGTATCGAGGTTCCCTGCCTGGAGCTGAAGAAAGACACTGACCGCACCAATTTCGTGATGGCAGAGTTCCGCACCGCGGGCCGCAATGTTTCTGCTGGGGCAGTCCGCTCGCTCACCGCCGCCTTTGCGGAAGACATTGCCGAGTTGGCTGCCGCCTGCCGGCAGCTGCTCGCAGATTCCGCTGAGGAGATCACCGAGCAGATTGTAGAAAAGTACTATTCCGGTCGTGTTGAGACGAATGCGTTTCGTGTCGCGGACATCGCGATTGCGGGGCGTCACGGGGAGGCCCTGGTCCTTCTGAGGCATGCTCTCGCTTCCGGGGCAGACCCGGTGCCGATCGTTGCTGCGTTTGCGAGCAAGCTTCGAACGATGGCCAAAGTTTCTGGGGCGCGAGGTAGCTCTGGCCAGTTAGCTGGACAGCTTGGCTTAGCCCCTTGGCAGGTTGATCGCGCCAAGCGCGACCTGCAGGGCTGGAACGAGGAGGGCCTTGCGCGAGCGGTCACGGTGCTCGCCGAAACGGATGCGCAGGTCAAGGGGGAGGCACGGGATCCGGTTTTTGCACTCGAGCGAATGGTGAACGTGGTGAGTTCGCGGGGAGTCCACCCGTCCCGTTAAAGAAGGATGCCCCGACCAGTGGCCGGGGCATCATCGCAGTGCTAGGTGCGAAGTTCTTAGAGAGCAGCAACCTGCTTCGCAATGGAAGACTTGCGGTTTGCGACCTGGTTCTTGTGCAAGACACCCTTGCTGACAGCCTTGTCGAGCTTGCGGCTTGCGACTGCGAGGGTGGCAACTGCGGCCTTCTTGTCGCCGGCGGTGATCGCTTCGCGGGTCGCGCGGATCGCGGTCTTGACCTCGCTCTTGACGGCCTTGTTGCGCTCAGTCGCCTTGCGGTTGGTGCCGATGCGCTTGATCTGCGACTTAATGTTTGCCACTGTGAACCTTTTCGTTGTTGTTGAACAGTCTGATGTCACGGCCAATCGGCCGAGAGAGTCATTGTGGCCCGCCATCCGCAGCGCACCCGAATGGATGGCGCGCGCAAGCCAACGAGTAACTTTACCAGAGAGTGAGCCCTTGAGCGACACATTCTTCATGCCGGGGGCGCGGAGAGTGCCGCAAGACATGGGAGAATTGTTCGACCCTTGATTCTGCAGTGGACGGTATGTCGTCCACACTCCAGATTTCAGCAGCAAACCAGCATTCGACCGGAGTACAGAGGAACGCGTGACACCCAAAGCACTGAAGGCACTAGAGCCGTCGGCGACTGATCCTGCGTTCATCCGCAACTTTTGCATCATCGCGCACATCGATCACGGCAAGTCGACGCTGGCGGACCGCATGCTGCAGATTACCGGCGTGGTGAGCGACCGCGATATGCGCGCGCAGTACCTCGATCGCATGGACATCGAGCGCGAGCGCGGCATCACGATTAAGAGCCAGGCAGTTCGCATGCCGTGGGCGGGTACCACCGATGACGGCAAGCTGCAGACCTACGCGTTAAATATGATCGATACCCCTGGTCACGTGGACTTCACGTACGAGGTTTCTCGCAGTCTTGCCGCATGCGAGGGCGCGATCCTTTTGGTGGATGCAGCGCAGGGGATCGAAGCTCAGACTCTCGCAAACCTGTATCTCGCACTGGCGAATGACCTCGAAATCATCCCAGTGCTGAACAAGATTGATTTGCCGGCAGCAGATCCGGAGAAGTACGCGAAAGAGATTTGTGGCCTCCTCGGCGGGAACCCGGAAGACATTCTTCGGGTGAGTGGCAAGACCGGAATGGGTGTTGAGGAGCTTCTCGATCTAGTCGTGAAGCGTATCCCTGCGCCGAAGGGTGACCCCAAGGCGCCAGCACGCGCCATGATTTTCGACTCCGTATATGACACCTACCGCGGTGTCGTAACGTACGTGCGCATGATCGATGGTTCTCTCTCGCCGCGTGAGCGCATCCAGATGATGTCGACGAAAGCTATTCACGAACTGCTTGAGATTGGTGTCAGCTCTCCGGAGCCAGTTCCCACGAAAGGCCTCGGCGTCGGCGAGGTCGGATACCTCATCACCGGGGTGAAGGATGTGCGCCAGTCCAAGGTGGGTGACACGGTGACAACGGCATCGAAGCCGGCCACGGAATCGCTGCCGGGCTATACAGAGCCAAAACCAATGGTCTTCTCTGGTCTCTACCCGATTGACGGTAGCGATTACCCGATCCTTCGCGAGGCGCTCGACAAGCTCAAGCTTTCGGATGCTGCACTCGTGTATGAACCAGAAACCTCGGTGGCACTCGGGTTTGGGTTCCGCTGTGGATTCTTGGGTTTGCTGCACCTGGAGATCATCACGGAGCGACTTGAGCGCGAGTTTGATCTCGATATGATCACCACCGCACCGTCGGTCATCTACGAGGTGACAAGTGATGACGGCAAGACGGTCACGGTCACAAATCCGAGTGAGTTCCCCGGTGGAAAAATCGCGAAGGTTACGGAGCCGATCGTCAAAGCATCCATTCTTGCTCCGAAGGATTTTGTCGGAACGATCATGGAGCTCTGCCAGGGCCGTCGAGGCACCCTGCTGGGCATGGAATATCTCGGCGAGGATCGCGTCGAGTTGCACTACACGATGCCGCTCGGTGAGATCGTGTTCGACTTCTTTGACCAGTTGAAAAGTCGAACTCAGGGTTATGCGAGCCTCGACTATGAGCCGCAGGGTGAGGCGGAGGCTGACCTGGTGAAGGTTGACATTCTGCTTCAGGGCGAGCAGGTCGATGCGTTTAGCGCGATCGTGCACAAGGACAAGGCGTACGCCTACGGCGTGCTGATGACGGGTCGTCTGCGCGAGCTGATTCCTCGCCAGCAGTTCGAGGTGCCCATCCAGGCGGCGATTGGTGCCCGCATTATCGCGCGCGAGAGCATCCGGGCCATGCGCAAGGATGTGTTGGCCAAGTGTTACGGCGGCGACATCTCCCGTAAACGCAAGCTCCTCGAGAAGCAAAAAGAGGGCAAGAAGCGCATGAAGATGGTGGGCCGGGTTGAGGTTCCACAAGAGGCCTTCATTGCTGCGCTGTCGGGCGACGTGGAGAAGAAGGATAAGAAGTAGCGTGGCACGCTCTTCGGCATGGCAGCAGACGGTGACCTACGGTGCTGTCGGAGGAACGCAGGCCGCCGATTTGATGTCATTCCCGCCACCCGGATTTCGCCCGTTTGAGAAGCGTTCGCGCATCGGGCACGGTGCGGTGCGGTGGGAGCATGCGTGGCAGTCGACGCTCACCTGGGGCATCCAGCGTGAGAGCGGGTTCACGGTTCGACTGACAGAGTCTCCCGCGGAGGTCACTGAGGGCACCTACACGCCGGTCGCATTTGACCCGTCTGGGGCGCCGGTTGAGTCGGCAAGCATCGAGACCGACGAAGTGGTGTACAGCGCCGAGGGGCTCACACTTATCGCGCCAGGCGATACCGTTGAGTTGGCGACCCCATCGTGGATGCTGAACATGACAATTCCGTGTCGAGTGATCTACGTCATTGACGAGCCGAACCGCAAGGGGTTTGCCTATGGAACTCTTCCCGGGCATCCGGAGTGTGGCGAAGAATCCTTCATCGTCGACCAAACGGATGACGGCTCAGTGTGGCTCACTATCCGCTCGTTTTCGAAGCCGTCCGCGTGGTACTGGTGGGCGTTGTACCCGGCACTTCGCATCGTGCAGGCCCTGTTTACCCGGCGCTACTTTCGGTCTCTCTCTGAACCTCTGGTTTGAGGTGATGCGCTGTGGTTCCTTCTGCTCTCCCGATTGCTGACCCTGCTCCGAGCGACGGTGTGCTGCCAGAATCGGTGCTCGCGGGCGTGGATGACCGTAACTTTGGCGTGTACGTGCACGTGCCGTTTTGCCGGGTGCGGTGCGGGTACTGCGACTTCAACACGTACACGTCAGATGAGCTGGGGGGCGCCAAGCGGTCCGACTATGCCAGCCAAGCAGTCGCGGAGGTCGCCTTTGCCGCCGGAGTGCTCTCTGCAGCCGAGTTGCCGCCACGATCGGCGTCGACGGTGTTCTTTGGCGGGGGAACCCCCACTCTGCTTCCGGTCACTGACCTGATCAGCATGCTGTCGGCGGTGCGAGAAACGTGGGGCCTTGCTCCCGGCGCAGAAGTGACGACCGAGGCGAACCCTGACTCTGTTGATGCCCGGTACCTTCACGCGCTGAAGGAAGCAGGTTTCACGCGAGTGTCCTTCGGTATGCAATCTGCTGTTCCGCACGTGCTCGCGACGCTGGAGCGCACGCATGACCCCGATCGCATCCCTCTGGTGGTGGCGTGGGCGCGCGATGTCGGCCTCGACGTGAGTCTCGACCTCATTTACAACACGCCTGGAGAGAGTATCGAAGACTGGCGCACGTCGCTCGAGGCGGCCATCGCACAGCATCCGGATCACCTGAGCGCGTACTCTCTCATCGTCGAAGACGGCACGAAGTTGGCACGCCAAATTCGCCGGGGTGAGGTTGCGACGCCCGATGACGACCTCGCTGCAGAGCAGTACGAGCTCGCTGACAGCATGCTGAGCGATGCTGGCTACGAGTGGTACGAGGTGAGCAACTGGGCGAAAGGAGCCGAGCATCGTTCTCGGCACAACCTCTCATACTGGCAGGGCCACGACTGGTGGGGAATTGGGCCTGGTGCGCACAGTCACGTTGGTGGTGTGCGGTGGTGGAATGTGAAGCATCCGGCGGCGTACGCCGAGCGCATCCTGTCTGGGGTGTCTCCGGGAGCTGGGCGCGAAACACTGGATGATGACACGCGGCGCTTCGAGACGGTCATGCTGGCCACCCGAATTAGGGAGGGTCTGCCGATCAGTCAGTTGGCTGCGGATGGCCGCACCGCCGTGGCAGGGCTCATTGCAGACGGACTTGTTGAGGCGAAAGCCGCTCTTAAGGGTCAGATCATTCTGACGTTGCGGGGTCGGCTACTTGCGGACGCCGTCGTGCGTGCACTGCTGCCCTAGTCAGACCATTCTTCGCGAGCTAAGAAATGAACTTGATGGCGAGTGGATACTCGTAGTTCTCACCACGATTTGCGGCGACCGCGGCGAGGATGCTGAAGATGATGTTCAGAACCGATGCGGCAAAGATGATGATGAAGCCAATGAAAACAAAGGCCAAGATCGTGCCAACAACATAGGTGATGGCCAGGGTGATTTGGAAGTTCAGCGCTGTGCGCGTGTGTTGGCGCACAAACGGTCCGCGATCCTTGAGAACGAGGTATCCGATTAGGGCAGGAAGGAAGTTGAAGAGGATGCCACCGACGTGCACGAGCGTTGCCCAGAGCTTTTCATCGGCCGGGCTCATGGGCGCGACGGCCTGATAGGGGTTGTTCGATGGTGGCAGGGGAGTTGTCATTACCCCATTAAAGCAGGAGAGCCGGAATAAAGCAGGAGAGCCGGACCAATGGCCCGACTCTCCTGTAAGCGAAGCTAAATTACTTGATGAAGCGGAAGTTCACCGGGTAGCGGTATGAGCCGCCACCGTTGACCTTGACGCCACCCATGATCGAGAAGATTGCGTTGGCAACCCACGTCAGGAATGGCAGTGCTCCGGAGATCAAGCCAACAGAAGAAAGCATTCCGTAGTTTCCGGTCGACACGGCAACTCCGCCGACGATTGCGGCAAGGATAGCGCCAACGATGAAGGCGGCGATGTAGAAGATCAGGAACGTGATCTGCCAGTTGAGGGCTTCTTTGCTCTCCTGCTTCGTGAGCGTTCCGCGGTCCTTGAACACGAGGAAGATGATGAGCGACGGAAGGATGTAAAGAAGTCCACCGAAGTGAGACCACATGGCCCAGGTCTTGTCCTCTGCTGCAGTGAGCGGAACTCCGGCGGTCGCTGGCTGCTGTTCTGGTGCCGGGGGCGTTTGGTCAGTCATTTGCTGTGCCTTTCAGGTTGTCGAGTGCGAATCCATTGGGGCCCGCGCTGGTCTGGCCTTGGCATCCCCCTGTGGGGGCATGGCTGGGGCTCACCCCATAAGGTACTGCCCTTATGCGTTCGGTGCAACGCTTGATTGCAGGTATGTCGCGATACAATTGGCAGTCGTGATGTTTGAGTGCAAGTTGAGGGAGGGGGAGACAGAATGGTCTCAGAACGCAGTCTTGACGTCTTGCGTGTGATCGTTCAGGACTATGTGGCCTCCCGAGAGCCTGTGGGTTCGAAGTCGATAGTCGAGCGACACGCGTTCGGTGTTTCTGCAGCTACCATCCGACACGACATGGCATTGCTGGAAGAAGAAGAACTCATTGCTGCGCCGCACACGTCTTCGGGCAGAATTCCGACCGACAAGGGCTATCGGGTCTTTGTTAATCAGTTGGCAGACCTGCGACCGCTGTCACCGGTGCAGCGTCAAGCGATTCAAACTTTTCTGGGAAACGCTACGGATCTTGATGAGGTTCTCTTGCGCACGGTGCGTCTGCTTTCGCAGCTCACGCACCAGGTTGCGCTTGTGCAATACCCCACACTCGGGCAATCCCGAATCCGTCACGTCGAACTTGTTCCGCTCAGTGCCACTCGGTTGCTGATCGTTCTCATCACCGACACCGGACGAGTTGAGCAACGGCACGTTGATATCAAGTCTCAGATTGATGCAGAGTTTCTCAGCGAGGTTCGCACAAAGCTCAATGCTCGGCTGGGTGGACTGCTCCTCGCTCACGCTGCTGAGTCGTTGGACCTCGTCACCGATGACTTTCATGCGGACCACGCAAGCATTATTACTCAAATCGCTGACAGCCTGAGAGAGCAGGTTGCCGCGAATCGTGTCGACAAGCTTGTTATGGCGGGTGCCGCGAATCTGGCGACTACGCCAGAAGACTTTGGCGGAAGTATCGTTCCCGTGCTTGAAGCCATCGAAGAACAAGTGATGCTTTTGCGATTGTTTGCAGAGATGGAACCAGACCAGCGCGGTCTTGCAACCAGCATTGGGAGCGAGAACGCTGCATTTGGGCTCGGTGAAACTTCGGTACTCACCAGCGGGTATTCTTCCTCGCGGGGCGAGTTCGCCAGGGTTGGTGTGCTTGGACCAACGAGAATGGATTACCCCAATAATATGGCCGCGGTTCGCGCCGTCGCCCGATACCTCTCCCGCCTGCTCGGCGAGGAATGATCCAAGGGAAACCGCGTGGCAGACCATTATGAAGTGCTCGGAGTCGAGCGTGCAGCAACGCCAGAAGAAATTAAGAAGGCATACCGTCGACTGGCTCGAGAACTTCACCCCGACGTGAATCCTGGCGCTGACGCGCAAGAAAAATTCAAACTAGTGACGCACGCCTATGACGTGCTTTCTGACCCGCAGCAGAGGCAGCAGTACGACCTCGGTGGCTCGGGTGGCGGCGGGCTTGGTGGGTTCGGTGACATTTTCGAGACGTTCTTCGGAGGCGCGCAGCAAAATGCTGGCCCTCGGTCTCGTCGCGAGCGGGGGCAAGATGCCCTCATCCGTATCGAGGTAGAACTCGGTGACGCGATCTTTGGCATTAAGCGCGACCTCGAAGTAGACACCGCGGTGATGTGCACCACCTGTGAAGGCTCCTGCTGCGCCAAAGGCACGCAGCCCATCCCGTGCGATATTTGCCAAGGGACCGGTCAAATTCATCGCTCCGTGCGCAGCCTTCTCGGCAACGTCATGACCTCCAGCCCGTGTGGTACGTGTCGCGGGTTCGGCTCGGTTATTGTCAATCCTTGCCCGACTTGCGGTGGGCAGGGTCGCGTTCGCGCTCGTCGCAAAGTCACGGTGGACATCCCCGCGGGTGTTGAGACCGGTGTTCGTTTGCAACTCGCCGGTCAAGGCGAAGTTGGCCCAGCTGGTGGCACAAACGGTGACCTTTATCTCGAGGTGAAGGTGCGCCACCACGACATCTTCAGTCGAAGCGGTGACGACTTGCTTGCAACCCTAGAAGTGCAAATGACGGATGCAATTCTCGGCACCAGCGTGCAGATCAAAGCTCTTGACGGCCCTGTGACGGTCGAGGTGAAGCCGGGAACGCAAAGCGCAGAAGTCATCACGGTGAAGGGGCGCGGCATGACGCACTTGCGAAGTGCTGGCCGCGGCGACCTCAAGTTTGGAGTGCAAGTGGTGACGCCCACAAAGCTTGATGCACGGCAGCAGGAGATGATGAAGCAGTTTGCTGCGACGCGCAAGCCCGTTCCGCCCACGTTGACGCACTTTCAGCAGGGACTGTTTCAGAAGCTTCGCGACCGATTTCTCAACGTTTAGTCGGTTATCGCGGTGGCCCATTTCTATTTGAGTGACGACGTCACCTTGGCGACGGTGGGTGGCACCGTTGTGGTTTCTGGGTCAGAAGCGCGTCACGCGATCACGGTGGGACGCTTAAAAGCCGGAGAGCGGTTGAGCGTCGGCGATGGTTGCGGAACCATAGTTGAAGGTGTGGTTTCGACTGTCGGTGCAGATAATTTTGTTCTCACCGTGGAGTCGATTGACCTTGAGGTCGTGCCGGGCCCACGGTTATGGCTGGCCCAAGCCTTAGCTAAGGGCGACCGGGACGAGCTTGCCATCCAGGCGGCCACTGAGCTCGGTGTTGACGGGGTGATTCCGTGGGCCGCTACTAGGTCTATTGTGCGGTGGGAGGGGGCAAAGGCGCTTAAGCACGAAGAGCGGTGGCGGAGCGTCGTTCGCGAGGCGAGCAAGCAGTCCGTACGGCATCGCATCCCCGTGATGCAGTCGCTCGCCACAACTGCTGCCATCGAGAAGTTCGGAGACGATTTTCGCCTCGTGGTTCTTGACCCCACCGGTGACGAGTCGCTGAGCACGATGACAGTGGATGGCCGCGACATTCTGTTGATCGTCGGACCCGAGGGCGGTATTACGCCAACTGAGCTTTCGCGGTTCAGGGAGTCGGGGGCATCTATCGCCTCGTTGGGGTCGCGCATCATGCGCACGAGTACGGCCGGGCCAGCGGCGATAGCCGTTCTCAACTCTCGTCTGAACCGCTGGTAGTGCTCGCGCTAGGGTGCACCGGTTAAGATGGTCTCCATGTCTGATTCAGGTGAGCCTTCGATATTCACGCGCATTGTTGCGCGGGAAATTCCTGCGGACATAGTTTTTGAGAACGACACGATGATCGCGTTCCGCGATATCAACCCTCAGGCTCCCGTGCACGTACTTGTGGTGCCAAAGACCTCGCAGTACGGCAACGTTTCAGAGCTTGCGGAGGGTAATCCGCAACTTCTCGCTGAGCTGGTCGCAACGGTCAAGCGTCTCGCTCTTGAACTCTGTGGCGGCGAGTATCGGCTCGTTTTCAATGAAGGCGAATCAGTCGGTCAAACGGTTTTCCACGTTCATGCCCACCTTCTCGGGGTCGAGCCCGGTGGCGCACTGGCGGAAGGCACCCTTGGCCAGTAGCAGTTTTCCTCACAGCGGAGATCAGACAGCGCAGGCCCGTTTCGCTGTCGACGGTATAGCCATGGTGCAGCTACTCGGTCCCCACGATCGCCTGTTGCACACAGTGGAGGGGCAGTTTCCAGGTGTGCGCGTGCACGTGCGTGGTAACGAAGTGACGTTGGAGGGGGAGCCAGAGCAGGTTGCCTCGGCACGGCGTCTGGTAGAGGAGCTCATCAGTATGGTTCGCAACGGTCACGATCTCGGGCAACCAGAGGTTGAGTCATCGGCCAAAATGCTCAGAGATGACCCACTGTCAAGCCCAGCTGAGCTTCTCAGTCAGGCAATTCTCACGACGCGGGGCAAGAGCATCCGACCGAAGACGCTCGGCCAGAAGAACTACGTGGACGCGATCGATGAGAACACGATTGTGTTCGGGATCGGGCCAGCCGGAACGGGTAAGACCTATTTGGCCATGGCAAAGGCAGTGCAGGCACTGCAGCGAAAAGAAGTTGAACGCATCATCCTGACTCGGCCGGCCGTTGAGGCGGGCGAGCGGCTCGGGTTCTTGCCCGGCACACTGAACGACAAGATCGACCCGTATCTACGACCGCTCTATGACGCACTTAACGAAATGATGGACCCGGAGATCGTTCCTAAACTTCTGGCATCCGGCACCGTCGAGGTCGCTCCACTCGCGTACATGCGCGGCCGCACACTGAACGACTCATTCATCATTCTTGATGAGGCGCAAAACACGACTCCGGAGCAAATGAAGATGTTCCTGACGAGGCTTGGCTTTGGCTCGAAGATGGTTGTGACAGGTGACATCACACAGGTTGACCTGCCGATGGGCGCAAGCGGACTGCAGTTGGTTGTGGGCGTGCTCAGTGACATTGATGAGATTCACTTTGCCACGCTCACAAGTGATGACGTCGTGCGCCACAACCTCGTCGGTCGTATCGTCGACGCGTACACGAAATACGATGCAGAGAAGCAGGCCAAACAGTTTGAGCGCGAACAGCGCCGAGGAGAGACCCCGTGAGCATCGAAGTCAATAACGAGTCTGCGTTTGAGGTCGACGAGGTCGCGTTGCAGCGACTATCGATGTATGCGCTCGCACAGCTTCACGTGCACCCGGATGCCGAACTCGGTATCGTGTTGGTCGACGTGGCAGCCATGGAGCAGCTTCACGTGCAGTGGATGGACGAGCCGGGGCCCACTGACGTGCTGAGTTTTCCGATGGACGAGCTTCGACCGGGCACCGACGACATCATGACCCCGCCAGGCCTCCTTGGCGATATTGTTCTGTGTCCGCAGGTGGCGGCGAGTCAAGCGGAGACAGCGGGGCACGCACTGATGGATGAACTTCTCCTGCTTACCTGTCACGGGTTATTGCACCTGCTTGGGTTCGATCATGCCGAGCCCGAAGAAGAGAAAGAGATGTTTGGGCTTCAGCGCGACATCCTCGTTGGGTTCGCCCTGACCGAGCGAAAACGCCGCACAAAATGATTCCTGTCTTCGTCACTCTTGCCGTCATCCTGGTGGCGATGGGTGGTCTGCTTGCATCAGCAGATTCTGCTCTGGGTGCTCTCTCTCGTTCGGACCTCAACGAGATGGCGCTGACCGCGCGATCACGTAAATCTTTGTTCGCGATTGCCGCGGATATCGGCGCTCACGTCAACGCACTCAACTTTTTGCGCGTTGTGGCCGAGACGACTGCTGCCGTTCTTGTTACCCTTGCGTTCGCTTCGTTTGTCGACGAATGGTGGTGGGTGCTGATCTACTCGGCCCTCATCATGACGCTCGTATCGTTCGTGTTGGTCGGTTCGAGTCCGCGCGCCATTGGCCGCATGAATGCGCGACCCGTGATGCGGTG
>JBDSUT010000054.1:0-3415 GCA_039927595.1 Terrimesophilobacter sp. | reverse complement strand
GAACCAAGGGTGAATACAAGCTCGACACCCTCACCAAGAACACCCTGCTCATGAAGGCAGACCTGCCGAGCCCCGGATGGTACAACGGCGACAAGGTTGAAAGCATCCGCAGCGGCTACGACTTCTGCTTGCTCGTGAATATCGCCTACCGCGCAGGCATTGACAACGTGAAACTCGTCAACTCCTCCTTCGACGGCCTCGTCGCAGGTAAGGCGGGCGACATGGATCTTTCGCTCAACCAGATCACGATCACCGATGAGCGCAAAAAAGTCATGGACTTCTCTGACCCGTACTTCCAGTCCACCGCGGGTGTGCTGGTTAAGAAGGGTGCGGATGTCACAGCAGGCAACCTGGCGAAGCGTCTTCTCGGCGTGAAGCAGGGCACTGTCGGCCAGATTCTTGTCGCAGACTCGATCAAGCCGAGCAAGGCACCGGCAGTGTTCCCTGGTGACCCCGAAATGCAGGCAGCAGTGTTGGCGGGCAACGTGGATGCCGGCATTCAGGACCTCAGTATTGTGTTGGGCGCCGCCGCGAAGTCCGGAGGAAAGCTGGAAGTTGTTGGCCAGATCCTCACCAACGAGGCCTACGGCATCATGATGCCGAAGGGTTCCAAGAACCTCGCCACGATCAACACGATTCTTGCTGCACTGAAGGCAGACGGCACTCTCGACAAACTGAGCGCCGCCTACCTCGTTGAGGCGTACGGAGTCGACCCGGCCACCATCCCGATTTGGGATGTTAAGTGACCCTGGAGAAAAACTCCGCTAGCGGTGACAAGGGGGCGCAGTCGCCTAGGGCTGCGCACCCCTCGCCCGTCGGGTCGGCCAACACGTTGTTGTTGGCCGGCCTGCTCGCGGCCGCGCTCACCATCGCGGGCACCGGCTTCGCGGCCTACCTCACCATCTCGGTAGCGGATACCGCGGCGTGGAAAGTGGGCCTCGGCATCGCCGTGTGTGCGGTGGTCGCGCTTGCGGTCGCCACACTGTGGCCACTCGCGCGGGGGTTTCGCCAGCAGGCGGTCAGCACGAAAGCTGCTGCCGCCGGTGACCTCGTTACTGCACGCACCTTCCGCGCTCGTGCAGCACAGTCCGGCTGGACCACTCTCGGCTCCTGCCTGCCGCTGCTGTTCATCGCCACCTTCACCCTGTTTTTGCTCGCCAATGATCACGCCGTTCAGACCACATTCTTTGACGTGCAGTTCATGGCCAAGAGCGCTGCGGATGTCACAGTAGCGTTTGGCGAAAACGTGAAGATCGCCCTTCTCGCCGAAATTTTCGTGCTCGTCTGGGCTCTCGTCATCGCCCTCGCACGGCTTGCACCGACGAAGGCCGGTCGCCCGCTGCGCTGGCTTGCCACGGCATACGTCGACACTTTTCGAGCGGTGCCGTCGATCATCGTGATTTATCTCGTAGGGTTCGGGTTGCCACTCGCGGGCGTTCCCGTGTTCAGTCAGATGGGCCCGATGTGGTCTGCGGTGCTCGCCCTCACCCTCACCTACAGCGCGTACGTCGCCGAGGTGTATCGCGCTGGCATTGAGGGCATCCACTGGTCGCAAATGTCGGCTGCGCGTTCGCTCGGCCTCTCGTACGGCAAAACGATGCGCCACGTGATCGTGCCGCAAGCCATTCGCAAAGTGACACCGCCACTGCTGAACGACTTCATCGGGCTGCAAAAAGATACAGCGCTCGTGACCGTGATCGGCACCGTGGATGCATTCACTCAAGCAAAAATCTATTCGAGCAACTACTTCAACCTGTCGTCGGTGACCGTTGTTGCGATCCTCTTCATCATCATCACCATTCCGCAGACTCGATTCGTGGACCGCCTTCTTGAGCGCGACACCCGACGCCAGCAGAGCAAGGGGTAGACCGTGGCTTTTCTCGAACTGAACGAAGTACACAAGTCGTACGGCGCCACTCCGGTGCTGCGCGGCGTTACCCTCCACGTAGAAAAACACCAGGTCGTGTGCCTGATCGGCGCCTCCGGATGCGGCAAATCAACGCTGCTGCGCTGCGTGAACGCGCTGGAAGAGATCAACGGTGGCGACATCCGGCTAGACGGCGATGTGGTCTCCGGCGAAGGTGTCGATGTGAATGGGCTTCGCCGCAAGGTGGGGATCGTTTTTCAAAGCTTCAACCTCTTTCCGCACATGAACGTGCTCGACAACGTGACTCTCGCGCCCACGCGTGTTCTTGGTCTGCCAAAACCAGAAGCCGAAACGCAGGCCAAAGCGTTGCTCGCCAGAGTCGGACTCGCCGAAAAAGCCGCGGCGTTTCCTGATTCACTGTCTGGCGGGCAACAGCAGCGTGTTGCGATCGTGCGCGCGCTGGCCATGAACCCAGATGTGCTGCTGCTCGACGAGATCACTTCGGCGCTCGACCCTGAGCTCGTGGCAGAAGTGCTCAACATTGTGCGCGACTTGGCTGCCGACGGTTTGACCATTTTGATGGCGACGCACGAAATGTCCTTCGCGCGTGAAGTGGCCGATCAGGTGGCCTACATCCATGAAGGGAACGTGCTGGAACTTGGCACGCCCGAGGAGATCTTTGGGGAACCCAAAGAGGAACGCACGCGCGCATTCCTCAAGAAAATTATTGAAGCGGGAAGGCTGTAATGGCACGCGTTCTGGTTGTTGAACATGAGTCCAACGCGAGCATAGGGCTCGTGGGGGAGCGCATCGCCGCGGCGGGCGTGGAAATGACGATGGTAGGGCCGGAAATCGGCGTTGATGTTCCCATCTCAGCTCACGGCTTCGACGGCGTCATTGTTCTGGGCGGAACGCCAGGGCCCAATGACGACGACGATGCAGCATGGTTGCCGCGCGTGCGCGAACTTATCGCCGACTGCCTTGAACGGGAAGTTCCCATGCTCGGAATCTGCTTGGGTGCCGAACTGCTGGCTGTTGTCGCCGGCGGCAGAGTGGATGACGTGCGCAACGGTGCCGAGATCGGGTTGTGCGATCTCGCACTCACGGATGCCGCGGCGGGCGATCCGCTCTTCGACGGCCTTGAAGGTGAGTTGAAAGCTCTGCAGTGGCACACGCTCGAAATTCATGAACTACCAGAAGGATCAGTGTCGCTCTGCGCCAGCACTCGGTGCCCAAATCAGGCATTTCGTGTGGGCGCGGTGGCCTGGGGAACACAGTTTCATATGGAGGGGCTCGCTTCCACGGCGGTGGAGTGGGCTCGCGAGGACAGCGACGAATTGGTAACAGAGGGCCTCAGCGCTGACCACGTCATTAGCTCAATGCAGCAGTTCGAGCCGCGCCTGCGCGAAGTCTGGTCCACCGTGGCCGACCGCTGGCTGGCGCTGCTCAGTAAGGAGAGCTAGAGAACCTTCTTCCACCCACCCGCATAGCCCACAGCCACAAAACCGATTGCTTCGTTGACGTCAAGCATGGGCCGGTTCTCCTCCG
>JBDSUT010000053.1:0-14078 GCA_039927595.1 Terrimesophilobacter sp. | reverse complement strand
CATTGAGACCGAGATCAACGCGGCCACCGACAACCCCCTCGTGTTCACCGACCTGCCAGCTTCACGCACCCTCAAGGCGGTCTCGGGCGGCAACTTCCACGCTGAATACCTGGCCTTCGCCTCCGACTTTCTCTCCATCGTCGTCACCGAAATCGGAAACATCGCCGAGCGTCGCCTGTTCCGGCTCACCGACGGCACACTCAACAGGGGGCTCCCGGACATGCTCATCGCAAGCGAGCAGGTCGGCATGGACTGCGGATTCATGCTGCCGCAGTACCTCGCCGCCGCTCTCGTCTCCGATTGCAAAACTCTCGCGCATCCGGACAGCGTCGACTCGATCCCGACGAGCGCCAACCAGGAAGACCACGTCTCCATGGCCAACAACGCCGGGCGCCACGCACGCCAAGTGGTCAGCAACATCGAGAACGTGATCGGCATCGAGTTGCTCATGGCTGCACAAGCTCTCGAATTACGTTTGCAGATCGAGGGCAAGGATGTCTCGGCACTCTCTGCGGCAAGCCGCACCGTGCTGAAACTGGTGCGCTCGCACCACTCCGCCGACGGTCGCCCCATCGACCACATCACCCAGGACACCGTTCTCTACCCCAGAGTCCGTTCCGCCGTCGAGCTCGTGCACAGCGGTGCCGTTCTCGAAGCACTTCGCACCATCGAAAAGTAAAAGGAAAAGTCATGTCAATCACCACGGATAACCCCGTCACCATCAACACCAAACAGCCAGGTGGCAACTCCACCGGCATCAAGTTCGGTGACCTGCCCGACGTCAAGCCAGAAATCCTCTACGAAGTCACCGCCCAGCGCGGCGACACGCTGCGGTGCAAAGGCTGGAAGCAAGAAACCATCCTGCGCATGCTCGAAAACAACATTGAGGTTGCCGAGCACGCCGAAAACCTCGTCGTTTACGGTGGCATCGGTAAGGCCGCGCGCAACTGGGAGTCGTACTACGCGATCATCGAGTCCCTCAAGAACCTCGAGGACGACGAGACACTCGTGGTGCAGTCCGGCATGCCGGTTGCGGTGTTCGAAACTCATGAGCTCGCACCGCGCGTCGTCATGGCGACCACAAACTTTGTGCGCCCCACCTGGAAGACGTTCTATGAACTCCAGGACAAGAACCTCACGATCTTCGCCCAGTACACCGCCTCCCCATGGGAGTACATCGGCACCCAGGGTGTCATTCAGGGCACGTTCGAGACGCTGCGCTCCGTCGCGAACATCCACCTCGACGGCTCGTGGGAGGGCAAGATCCTCGTCTGCGCCGGCATGGGCGGCATGGGCGGCAACCAGCCACGCGCCATGACGATGCTCGGCGGCGTGGCGATTTGCGCCGACGTTGATGAGCGCATCATCAACAACCGCATCCGGATCGGCTACGCAGATGTGCTCGCCGACTCGATCCCGCACGCGATCGAACTCGCACAGGAGGCCGCCGCCGCCAACAAGCCTCTCGGTATCGCCGTGGTGGCCAATGCGACCGAGCTCTTCGAGTACTGCTTGGAGAACAACTTCCGCCCGGATGTCGTCACCGAGATGACCCCGGCGCATGACCCGCTGGCCTACGTGCCCATCGGCTACACGGTGTTGGAGGCCGAAGCGTTCCGCAAGAAAGATCGGGACGCGTACTTCGAGATCTCCCGCGACGCGATGGTGCGCCAGCTGAAGGCGATGAACCAGTTCTTCGACAACGGTGTTCCCACGTTCGAGTACGGCAACCAGATTCGCCGCGAATGCCAGGTGCACGGCTTCGAAGATGCCATGAAGATCCCCGGATTCGTTTCCGCCTACCTTCGCCCCTTGTTCCTTGAGGGCCGCGGTCCGTTCCGTTGGACCTGCACCTCTGGCGACCCTGCAGACCTCGCACGCATTGATGACCTCGTGCTCGAACTGTTCCCGGATGACGACATCGCCACCCGCTGGATCAAGCTTGCCCGCAAGCACGTTCCGATCGAGGGCCTGCCGGCGCGCGTCTGCTACCTCGGCTTCGGCGAGCGCAAGAAGTTCGGTCTCGCGGTCAACGAGCTCATTAAGCGGGGGGAAGTTAAGGGCCCCGTTGCGTTCTCGCGCGACAACCTCGACTCCGGTTCGATCATCAACCCGACGTTCGAGTCCGAAGCAATGCCGGATGGCTCAGACCTCATCTCCGACTGGCCCTACCTCAATGGCCTGCTGAACGCCTCAGGTATGTGCGACCTCATCGCCATTCAGGCCAACTACGCGATGGGAGACTCGGTGCACACCGGTGTCACAATGATCGCGGATGGCACGGATGTCGCGGCGTTCCGCCTCAAGGCGGCGCTCACGGTCGACAGCGGAATCGGTGTCGTGCGTCACGCGCAGTCCGGGTACGCCAGGGCGAAGGAAGTTGCCAACACGGTCGGTCCAGGCGAAGGCATGAGCATCCCCCTGTGGTGGACGCCGACGGCAACTTTCGGACCGGACGATGCCTAACAACAGTTCAACCTCTGTTGACCTGATCGTCACGGGAGCTTCCGAGCTCCTGACCTGCGCCGGGGACGCCTCCGATCTCATCGGACTCGTCCCCGGCGGTGGGGTCGCCATCGCCGACGGCCGCATTGTCGCCGTCGGCGATGTGTCGGAGTATCACGCCGCCCGCGTGATCGACGCGCAGGGTGGCGTGGTCATGCCCGGCTTCGTGGATGCTCACACGCACGTCGTCTTCGGTGGTAGCCGCGTGCAAGAGTACGCGGCAAAAGTAGGTGGCCTGATTCCACCATCCGGAGCCCCCGTCGGCATCAACGGCACGATGACGACCACCCGCGCCGCGAGTAGTGAACAGTTGCTGGAGCAATCATCCGCCCGCATTCACGACATGATGCGGCAGGGTACGACGACGCTGGAGAGCAAAAGTGGTTATGGGCTCAGCTCCGCACACGAGTTGCGGCTGCTCGAAACCAATCAGCGCTTGAGTGACACCATGCCCGTCGATATCGTCTCGACCTACCTCGGGGCGCACGCCTTTCCAGACGACATTCCCCATGATCAATGGGTCAACGAGATCATCGCTCTGACCCCAGAGGTCGCCGAGCGCGGTCTCGCCGAATTCACCGACGCCTACTGCGATGAGGGGTACTTCAATCTCGCGCAGACGGAACGCATCCTGGCCGCAGGCCTCGACGTCGGGCTGAAACCGAAGCTGCACCTTGACGCGTACAGCCACACCGGGGCTGCCTCCCTCGCGATCGAGCTGGGTGCCGTGAGCGTCGATCACCTCAACTTCACGACGGATGCGGAGCTGCGCGCACTCGGCGACGCCGGCATTCCCGGCGTGTACATGCCGTGTCTGGACTATTCCGTCGCGCACCAGCATCCGGTTGATCCGCGTCGCATTGTCAACGCCGGAATGGAACTCGCCCTCGCCACCGACATTTGCCCCGGATGTTGGGTCACCAACATGCAGCTTGCCGTCGCTATGGCCTGCCGCACGGGTGGTCTCTCTGTCGCTCAAGCGCTGCGAGCGGCAACGTACGGTTCAGCTCTGGCGCTCGGTCGCCACGAGAGTGTCGGATCACTTAAAGTGGGCATGCAGGCAGACGTGATCGTGCTCGATGTCACGCGTCACGAAGATATTGCGTATCGGATCGGCAATAACGCGGTGACCACGGTCATTGCGCGCGGGTCCGTCATAGAAAGGCTTTAACGTGGGAGCACAGCAGGGGCCAGATGCGGTTTTTCATGCCGAACTGGCGTGGCTCGGCGGTACTGAGCCAGCAGCAAACGTACTGATCGATGTGACGGACGGTCACATCTCCGGGGTGACGACGGGTGTTGGGGCACCCGCTGGAGCCCACACACTTCGCGGCCTCACTCTTCCGGGGCTCGCCAACACACACTCTCACGTGTTTCACCGCGCCATCCGTGGGCGAAGCCAGAGTGGGGTGGCCGACTTCTGGTCGTGGCGTTCGCTTATGTACGGCGTCGCAGACAAGCTCACTCCCGAGTCGCTCTACGATCTGGCCCTCGCAACGTACGGCGAGATGGCACTGAGTGGCATCACAAGTGTTGGAGAGTTCTTCTACCTGCACCACGATCAGGGCGGCAAACACTACGCAAACCCGAACGACATGGGCGACGCCGTCGTGCGCGCCGCCAACGACGCGGGATTGCGCATCACCCTCATCGACACCTGCTACCTGCAAGCGGATGTTCGCGGTGCCAGCCTCGACGGCGTGCAACGCCGATTCGACGACGGATCGTGGGAAGCGTGGGCAGCCCGGGTGGACGGGCTCAGTGACACCGACATGATGCGCGTGGGCGCCGCAATCCACAGCGTGCGTGCCGTTCCCCGCGCGGCTCTCGCCCCCATCGCAGAGTACGCGGCACACCGCAATCTTCCCCTCCACGTGCACCTCTCAGAGCAGCCAGCCGAAAATGAGGCCTGCCTCGAAGCCTTCGGTCTGACTCCCACTCAACTGTTGGCCACCGAAGGTGTGCTCAGCGAACGCCTTACGGCGGTGCACGCGACGCACTTGACCGACGAGGACATCCACCTGCTCGGATCGAGCGGCACCACGATTTCGATGTGCTGCACGACGGAGCGCGACCTCGCTGACGGAGTGGGCCCGGCCTCTCGCCTAGCTGCCGCCGGCTCACCCATCGTGGTCGGCAGTGACGCCCACATGGCCATTGACCTGTGGGAAGAAGCGCGAGCGATTGAACTTGATGAACGCCTCATCACGGGCGTGCGCGGCCACTTTCGGGTGCCGGAACTTGCTGCCACGCTTACTTCCTCCGGTGCGGCATCACTCGGTTGGAACGCTGGCCGCCTCGAGGTAGGTGCTCTCGCCGACTTCGTGACGGTGCGTTTGGACTCACCGCGCACCGCGGGGGCGCGAGGCGGCGACCCGCTCGCGCACGTGATTTTCTCGGCCACCGCATCCGATGTGGACACGGTCATCGTCGGCGGAAAAGCGATCGTCGAGGGTGGCAAGCATCAGACGCTGGAGCCAGTGGGCCGCGCGCTGGAAGCGGCCATCACCGCTGTCTTCACCTGACGGCATCGGCGTCGCTGTGCTGCTCCCTTCGAGAGCCTCAGGGAGCACAACAGCCGCACCTGCTACACTGATGACACTTGCGAACGCAATTCGTGTGTTCCCTGCGTCGTAGAACGCATCACCGCCCAACATCGGGCTGATCTTTTACTGCGGCGAACAAATCTGGCCATCGCCATGTTTGCCCCTTTGAATCAAAGAAATACCCATGACTGAAACAACTTTCGGCGCGCTCGGCGTGCCCACACCTCTCGTTAACGTGCTCGACAGAGCAGGAATTACGAGCCCGTTCCCATCCAAGAAGACACCCTTCCCGACACCCTTCGCGGGCGAGACGTTCTCGGTCGCGGAAAGACTGGCAGCGGCAAGACACTCGCCTTCTCCATCCCGATGGTCGTGAGACTTTCGCAGGGCAGCAAGCCACAGTCCGGTCGCCCGCGTGGCCTCATCCTTGCGCCAACGCGCGAGCTGGCCACCCAGATCACCGCGACGATTGAGCCCTTGGCTGAGGCGTACGGCATGAAGGTCACCACGATTTTCGGAGGCATCTCGCAGCAGCGCCAGGTCGCCGCGCTCAAGGCCGGTGTCGACATTGTCGTCGCCTGCCCTGGCCGCCTTGAGGACCTCATGCAGCAGAAGTTTGTGACCCTCGACGCCGTCGAGATCACCGTGCTCGATGAAGCCGACCACATGGCCGACCTCGGGTTCCTGCCCGTCGTCACGCGCATCATGAGCAAGACCCCGGATGGCGGCCAGCGTCTGCTGTTCTCCGCCACGCTCGATAACGGTGTCGATAAGATCGTCAACCGCTTCCTGCACAACGAGGTTCTGCACTCCGTCGACGAGGCCACCAGTCACGTCGAGGCGATGACTCACCACGTGTTTGAGGTCGCCGATGTGGAGGCCAAGCGCGAACTCGTGCAGGCTCTCGCCGGGGGCACCGGCCGCCGCATCCTGTTCATGCGCACGAAGCACCACGCTAAGAAGCTTGCGCGCCAGCTCACCGAGGCTGGCATCCCCAGCGTCGATCTGCACGGAAACCTCTCGCAGCCGCAGCGCGACCGCAACCTTGCGACCTTCGCCGCCGGAGACGCCCGCGTTCTCGTCGCCACGGATGTCGCCGCCCGCGGCATCGACATCGGCGAGGTTGAACTCGTCATCCACGTCGACCCGCCAGCAGAGCACAAGGCGTACCTGCACCGCAGTGGTCGCACGGCTCGCGCCGGCAGCTCTGGAGACGTCGTCACGATAACTATTCCAGCTCAGAAGTCGGATGTCGCCGCGCTGCTGCGCAAGGCCGCCATCACGGTCACGCCAGAGCGCGTCACGCTGAGCTCGCCCTCCGTCACCGCACTCATCGGTCAGGTCGCCGCCTACGTGAAGCCCGTTCCGCGCGCAGCCGCACCGGTGCGCGGGCAGTCGCAGGGTGGACGCTCGCAGGGGGCAAACGCCCAGCGCAAGCGCGAACGCCGCGACGTTGGCGGTGGCGCTGAAGGTTATGCTGTCGCCTCACGCGGCGCTGGTGGCCGTACTTCTGGCGGACAGTCCGGCGAGCGCCGCGACCGTTCAGGTCGGCCCGCGGCATCCGGTGCACCGCAGGGTGCCCGCGCAGGCCAGTCACGCTCTGGTGCACCCCGCACCGCATCTGGCGCAGGCCAAGCTCGCGGCAGCCAGCCGCGCACAGCAGGAGCTTCGGCTTCTGGTCAGGCTCGCTCAGGCCAGGCCCGCGCAGGTCGCGGAACGGGTGGCTCAACCCAGCGCGGTGGCTTCACCAGCTACAGCACGTCGAGCTCAGCACCCTCCGGCGGCGAACGCCGCAGTGGCCGCCGCGCCCAGGGCTAACTAGCGCAGGGCTCACCGGCGCGGGGCTCACCACCTCAGCGCTCACAATCACTAAGCACAGTCGTTACTGACGTGCGAGAAAATGCCCTTCCTCATTACGAGGAGGGGCATTTTCGCGCAACTCACGCGATAAGAGTCAGCCGGTGAGGTCAAACAACGCTTGAGCTCGCCACTTCCTGGCCCCGTGCGGTGGTCGATTTCATGAACTTCACTACCAGGAGCACGGTGAAAAAGAGCATCGCGAAGCTGGCGACAGCTTGCACGATACCGGTGCCCTCATAAAACAAGGTGGTCGCCGCAGGGGACCCCAGCGAGTAGAAGGTGTCGACGACTTCTGCCTCACCGCCCGGAAGGATAGTCATGTTCTGCAGACCGACCGCTTTCAGTATGTGGTCGAGCAAGCCATCGATAAAGCCGAACCACAAAAAGACTAGGCCGTTGACAACTGCGAGGCTCCACAGCGCTCTGCGGCTCCGGCCCTGAGAGAACCAGCGCATCAACACGAGGGGTAGTGCCACAACGACAATGGCCGGGATAATCACCTCGGGACCGAGCCGAAAAATGTGGTGAATTGACACCATGATGGTCGTCAACGTGGTGGTGACTAGTACAAGGGTCGTGGTTGTTGGTTTAGGCAATTGTTCCTCCGATTCGATAGTTGTACAGTACAACTGTCTCGTAACTTTATCCTGTTATAGTTGTATCGTGCAACTGCAGAATGAACGCAACGCCCACGGCCTTCACGATGCGCTCGACCATGGATTCAGCCAACTTCTCCGCTTGCGCGGCGTATTAGATTCAGCTGGGGTCGCCTCCGGCCTCACTATGTCAATCTCCGAAGCGCTGGGGCTCCGTCGGCTTGCGGAGGGCGCGACGACCCAGCAGGAACTCGGCTCCTACTTGGGTTTAGAAAAAAGCACGGTAAGTCGGCTCGTCGATGCTCTGATCGCGAAAGGGTTGGCCGAGAAACAGCCAGACCCGCAGAATGCCAGATTTCGCAACGTAACTCTCACCGCCGAGGGGCAGCGAGAATCCTCGCGGGTGGGTGATTCGATGCGCGAACGCCACGTTCGCATGCTTGCAGCAATGACCACAGTGGAGCGAAACGCTGTGGCGGTCGCCTTACCTGCACTCGTAAGGGCGCTCGCCGAGACGGAAAGTTAGGTCAAGGCCTTGCGGCCGAACCTCTCACTATTTCACTTACGGCAGGCACCCCACCGAGGCCAGCGCGGCACGCAAGAGAGTGCCCCGTCCGCCCTCCATCTCGCGAGAAAGCTCATCCGTGGCCGCTTCCTCCGGTGAGAGCCAGGTAACTTCGAGGGCATCTTGCCGAGGCTCGCACGTGCCGGTGACCGGCACGACATAGGCGAGGGATATCGCATGCTGCCTCTCATCCGTGAACGCGCTGATTCCGGGCATCGGAAAGTATTCCGCGACCGAGAACGGCACCGGGCTAAGCGGCATCTGCGGAAAAGCCATCGGTCCGAGATCCTTTTCGAGGTGCCGAAAGAGCGCCTCGCGAAGAGTCTCGCCGTACATCACCCGGCCAGAGACGAGCGTGCGGGTCATCTCACCGGTGGGGGACGCACGCAAAAGTACTCCCACCTCGACCACATTCCCGAGGCCGTCAATGCGCACCGGCACCGCCTCAACGTAGAGAATCGGCAGGCGCATCCGGATGCTGGTCAGTTCGTCATCGGACAGCCAGCCGGAGTTTGGGTCTGGTGTTCCCACGGAGCTCATGCTCCATTCTTACCCATGCATCACACGGTGCGAGGATTATGAGAACGAACGAAGGAAATCTATGCGAATCGACTCGGATGCCGTGATGTGGTCAGCCCCCGAGCGCGAGCGCGCCGGCAGGCCCCTCCTCGTGTTGTTGCATGCGTTCGGTTCACACGAGGGTGACATGTTCGCCTATGCGCGTTCGCTGCCCTTGGAGCCGGTCATCGCTTCCGTGCGCGCACCGCTCCAGGTGGACACAGGCTACAACACCTGGTTCCCCTCGGATGATGCGAGCGTGGAGGAACGCCTCGATTCCATCGCGGGCGCAACCGGCGCGCTCCTCGACTGGATCGATACGACAGCATCCACGGGGGTTGGACTTCTCGGTCTCTCTCAGGGGGGCGCCATGGCGCTCCAGTTGCTGCGTGAACGCCCCGATGGCTTCGACTACGTCGTGCAGCTGAGCGGATTCGTCTTGCCTGCCGAGCACCCAGGCGATGCTCGCCTCGCTGAGCGCCAACCACCGGTTTTTTGGGGACGCGGCACGGTGGACGATGTGATCCCCGCCTCACTCATCAATCACACCCAGGACTGGTTGGCTCAGCACGCCACTCTCACTGAGGGAATCTACGAGGGGCTTGGCCACGAGGTTTCTCAGCGTGAACTCAGTGAGCTGAGCGCCTTCATCCGCTCACAATTCTGACCGGCGCCAATGCGACCCCCTGTGCGCCGGTAAAATATGGGGGTGAACAGCAAATCGACGGCTCTGCTGGTGGTGGTCGTTCTACTCATTGCTGCGGTGGTCGTTCTTGCGAACCTTCCGCATCAGAGTGGGTGGCTCGGCGGGCTTCAGAACACGCCCACCCAGACCGACGCTGCCACGATCGTTAGACCCTCCAACGCAACACGTTCTCACGTCGCCTACGTGCACGATGGCGACACTCTCTACCTGCAGCCGGACGGCACCAGCTCACGGGACGATCAGATCAAGGTTCGACTGATCGGTCTCGATACACCAGAAGTTGGAGAGTTCGAGGAGTGCTTCGGCACCGAGGCTCGCGACTATCTGCGCAGCGTTCTGCCCAAGGGCACCGAAGTGTGGATCCTGCCCGACCGCGAAGCGTACGACCAGTACGGCCGGGCACTGTTGTACCTCTGGACTACGGATGACCGATCCGTGAACCTCGATCTCGTCGAGAAGGGTTACGCGACCGCGCTCAACATCGCGCCGAGCAACACCTATGGGAAGAAGTTCGATGCGGCCGAAGATGCTGCCAATAAGGCCAACGCGGGCCTTTGGGGCTCCTGCTGACGAAAATCTTGTTATCGCTGCCTCGAGCCCTCACCCCTCGAGTTCAGGATCATGCGCTCCTCATCTGAGGTGAGCCGCTCAGGTGGGAGCGCTGGCAAAGGTGCCGCCTTCTGGAGGAACCGTGATGATGAAAACGGCTTGATGCACGACATCCGCTGAGACCACGTCGCCAAAAGGACGTAGCTCTTCCGGCATCCGCGGCGCAAGAAGCCCCGTGGCTACTCGAGCTCGGTTCTTGCGCCCATGGATAGGGCGAGTAGTTCGCTGCGGCTCGATGTCGATGTCTTCGTGAACACTGATTTGAGGTGGTCTTGAACGGTGAGCTCACTGATCAACATCGACCGCGCCACGGTGCGGGTGTCGTTCCCCTCGGCAAGCTGTCGTAACAGCTCCGATTCGCGATTCGTCAACCCGTGGGAACGGGCGAAAATATCGCGGCATTCGGCCGGTGAGCTAGTCTCCATGGTCACCATGATGTCTCGGCGTTCGATCGGTTCGTGCCCAGCGAGTCGATCGGCTCGGAGGGTCAGCCATGTGCTTCCACCGAGGTGAACCCTCGCTTGCGCAGGATGGAAGTCGATTCGCGCCTCAATTGCAAGGAGTTGCGCAGCCACGTTGTAGGCGCTCGCCGGTATTGGACTTGCGCCGCCTTCTGGCGGAACGAGCAGAGAAAACCAATCTGCGGCCTGCGCGGTCTCCACTCGGAGCTCTAGTTCGGGTGACAAGATGAGCGCTCCCGGCCCGCGGCGCACCGGCGCCGGATGAACAATGCGAAAAGATGCTGCCTGCATGCTGCGCAATAATGACGTGATCGCCGGCCGCACCTCGGCTAGTACCCGCACCTCCTCCGCGGTGAACGAGCCCTCTCGACGCCAGAGGTCCAAGAATCCCCACCATCCGAACCGGTCGTTAAACACCACGGAGACCACATCAGAAATCCCCGAATGTGCAAGAAGGTCAGCCCACAACACGTTCTCTTCGTTGCGCGGGCCCGTTGTGAGAGCGAGGGATGCAGCCCCGCTCGATGGCAAGCTAGTCCACCTGTTGAGCGGGGTGAGGTATTTGAGACGGATCAGGGTCGGCAATGTGGAGAGATCAGGCACCATCGCCACGGGGGAACAACCGACTGTCGTAACGGGATCGGTGAGTAAAAAAGCGAACGCCTCGTACGGAACGAATTCGCGGATGACCTCCAGGATACTCGCACGTAGCCCACGATCGTCCAGACCGAGAGTGTCGATGTGCTCCAAACCTGCTTTCAGGCGTGAAGCTGATAAACGACTTGTCATGGTGCAAGAGTAAACCCCGCGTCGAACCCCCAGAATTCTGGGATGGTGGCCGTCCCCGACCGCGACGTAGTGTCAAGAAACCGACCCAACACTACTAACGGAGACATCATGACAACGCTGCGCATTGAGCATTCCATCACCGACTTTGACACCTGGTACGGCGCGTTTGGCCGATTTGAAGAGCACCGCAAAGAAGGAGGCGTTCTTCAGGAGCGAATCACGCAACCTGTCGACGATCCACATTACGTGTTCATTGAACTCGACTTTGCCTCCGTGGACGGCGCTCAGAAGTTCCAGAAGTTCCTTGAGACGCAGATTTGGTCGAACCCCGCCAACTCACCGGCTCTGGAAGGGACACCCCGCACACGCATTGCAATCACGGCGCCCGATGGCAGCGATTGACGGGAATCCATACGAACAAGTGCACAATTTGCTTCGCTCGGTTCACCTCCAATTGGCTCTGCGCGGCTCGGTTGGACTCATCGCCCGGCCCGCCGATCGCCGAAAGAACTAAGAATCGTGCGCGCCTCATCGGAGTTGAGTCGCTCCGTGAACACCGTGATCTCATCGTCGATAACAGCGAGGAGCTGATCGCGATCCCCCTGCAGGAGCCGGTGTGCTGCACGCAGTGCGGCGGGGGGAAGTTCGCTGAGGCGAACCGCCCACGCGAGAGCGCTGGCAAGGGCGCCCCCTTCTGGAACAACGGTGTTGATTAAACCGGCTTGACGTGCGACATCCGCTGTGAACGTGTCGCCAAAAAGGAGCAGCTCCGCGGCGAGCTTGGAGCCTGCGATTCTCGGAAGCAGATAAGACGAACCACCCTCTGGGCTGAGCCCGAGCGGGACGAACGGCAAGCGGAAGCGTGCCGACTGGGCTGCGACGACGAGATCACAGTGCAGCAACATGGTCGCACCGATTCCCACAGCAGCGCCCTCTACCGCCGCGATAAGCGGGGTGTTGATGAGCACAAGGGTCCGCAAGAGATCCCGGGCTGGAGTTGGGTCGCTGTGGCGGAGAAAATCGTCGAGGTCGTTTCCACTGGTGAATGCTCCGTTCGCGCCCGTCACGACGATGGCGTGCAGGGTCTCATCTGCATCTGCAGTCTGGAGGCCAGCAGTGAGCTGCGAATACGTCTCGATGTCCAACGCATTCTTTTTGCCGGAGCGATCCATTGTCAGCTGACACACGCCCGGATGCGGCTCGGTGACGACGATGCTCATGCGCACTCCTTCAGAGGTCTCACAAGAACATGAAACAGCATCCGAATAGAAATCCAAAAAATTTGGCGGAGACGAGGGGATTTGAACCCCTGGAACCCTTACGGGTTCTCCACCTTAGCAGGGTGGTGCACTAGGCCGGACTATGCGACGTCTCCAGTTACTCGTCAGCAATCATAGCGGCCAAAAGCCGAGTTACCGATTCGAGCATGCTGATTGTGCAGGCCGGGGCGTACGCTCAGCTTTCGACCTCCAAGTACGCACCCAGTGCCCGGCCGCCAACACCAAGCGCATTTCACAGCGTTATGCGCCATCGATTGTCTGCGCTTCCACGTTCTGCGCGAACAACTGCGAACCCCGATAGATTTTCTCTTATGGTCACCATGGTCAAGCGACAGTTTCCGCGCCCGCTCGAGATCCTCGAACTCCTGCGCTTCAAGAAGCCAGAATTCAGCGCGAAGCGCCGGCGCTTGACCTCGGCGCTGACAATTTATGACCTCCGCGACATTGCGAAGCGGCGCACCCCTAAGGCCGCATTCGATTACACCGATGGCGCAGCAGAGGGCGAACTATCCCTCACTCGAGCGCGGCAAGCATTTGAAGACGTAGAGTTTCATCCCTCCGTGCTGAGGGATGTTTCGCAGGTCGACACATCCTGCACAATTTTTGGCGGCCCTTCAGCACTCCCGTTCGGCATCGCCCCCACCGGTTTCACTCGGCTGATGCATACCGAAGGAGAGCTGGCGGGAGCCTCAGCCGCCGCCGCCGCCGGGATCCCGTTCACCCTCTCCACTCTCGGAACCACCTCAATCGATGCGGTAAAGGAAGCTAACCCAGAAGGACGAAACTGGTTCCAGCTCTATGTCATGCGGGACAGAGAGATCTCCTACGAACTCACCCGACGCGCGGCGGCAGCGGGCTTCGATACTCTCTTCTTCACCGTGGACACTCCAGTAGCCGGTGCCCGTCTGCGGGATCGACGCAACGGCTTCTCCATCCCTCCGCAACTCACGATCAATACGATTGTCAACGCCATTCCCCGGCCGTGGTGGTGGTGGGACTTCTTGACCACCCCGAAACTCGAATTCGCGTCCCTGAAGTCGACGGGTGGAACCGTCGGTGAACTTCTTGACTCCGCCATGGACCCGACGATCAGCTATAAGGACCTCGCGGTGATTCGCGGCCTCTGGCCGGGCAAGCTCGTCATCAAGGGTGTGCAAAATGTCGAGGACGCAAGGGCCCTGACCGCTGCGGGTGTCGACGGTATCGTGCTCTCAAATCACGGGGGGCGTCAATTAGACCGCGCGCCGATCCCCTTCCACCTGCTTCCCTCAGTAGTCAACGAGGTCGGCAAGGATGTTGAGGTGGCAGTCGACACCGGCATCATGAATGGAGCGGACATCGTCGCATCGATCGCCCTCGGCGCAAAGTTCACGCTCATCGGCCGCGCATACCTCTACGGACTGATGGCCGGTGGACGCGCAGGCGTCGACCGGACGATCGAGATTCTCAGCGGAGAAATCGTCCGCACAATGAAATTGCTCGGGGTGCACTCCCTCGCCGAGCTCGAGCCACGCCATGTGACTCAGCTGGAACGGTTGCAGCCCCGCAAATAGAAGTCCTGAATCGGGTAACGGTTAATTCGATTTGGAGCAGGTGTAATCTG
>JBDSUT010000052.1:0-2048 GCA_039927595.1 Terrimesophilobacter sp. | reverse complement strand
CGTGTGGCGGGGGGAAGCGCGTTCTTCGCAGCATACTCCGCACAGAATTTTGTGCGGGTAACGGTGGGTGTCATTCCACGTGAAGTAAAGAAGGTAGCGCGGGTGTTGGCGACCGTCGCCCAGAGCGCGGAGGTCACCACCGGCGCCCTGAATATGCGTTGGGCATAAGCGCAGCTTGCGGTAACTAGGCTTGAGGGGTGGCTCACCCTAAAAAGACTCCGTTTACGCAAGACGTCGTCGACCTCATTCGACGGCCAGGCGAGATGCGCGAGCGCGTCGTCGATGCGCCAGCTCCCGCGGGTTGGGGCAACGCGGTTATTGCGGTGCGCGAGGGCGAACCGGTGCACATGGACGTGCGTTTGGAGTCGCTGCACGACGGCATTTTGGTGACCTCATCGGTGACCACAGTGGCGCGGGGGGAGTGCGTGAGGTGTCTCATTGATATCGAACTGCCCCTCGAGGTCGAAATCCAAGAGATTTTCGCGTATTCTCATGACGAAGCTTTCGACTACGACGTTGATGGCACGCAGGTAGATCTCGAATCTCTGGTTCGTGATGCGGTGGTGTTGGCACTGCCGTTTCAGCCCGTGTGCCAAACCGATTGCACAGGTTTGTGCCCACAGTGTGGGTTACGACTTCTGGACAACCCGGGCCACGAACATGAGGCCGCAGTCGATCCGCGATGGGCTGCGTTGAGCGGCCTGGCAGATTTTGCACAAAAAGACGTGATCGGCGACGAGTCCGACGCCGAAGAAGAGAAGAGATAATCATGGCTGTTCCCAAGCGGAAGATGTCCCGTGCGAGCACGCGTATGCGTCGCGCACAGTGGAAGGCAACCCCTCCCACCCTCGTGAAGACCATCGAAGGCGGCAAGGTTGTCTACAGCCTCCCGCACCGCGCCAAGGTCGTCACCGACTCCGCAGGCACGGAGCTCTACATGGAGTACAAGGGCCGCAAGGTCGCCGACGTTTAGTCTTCGGCCATTCCGGCTCGAGTGTCTTAGGCGATGACTAAGCACAGGGTGATCCCGCAGGGCGACCTGCCAGATACCGCTGAGCTTGCCATTCTTCTCGGTGTGCCCGTTGACGCCGACCTTTTGGGTCTCGCGCTCATTCACCGGTCTTTCGCGTACGAAAACGGTGGCATCCGCCACAACGAACGACTCGAGTTTCTTGGCGACTCGATCCTCGGCCAAGCGGTCACGGTCATGCTCTACACCGAGTATCCGGATCTCGTGGAAGGCGACCTCGCCAAGCGCAGGTCGAGTCTCGTGAGCAGTGTAGCCCTCGCGGAAGTAGCGCGCCGCATAGATCTTGGGCGTTTTCTGCGCCTCGGAAAGGGTGAAGAGCAAACCGGCGGGCGTGAGAAGTCGTCAATCCTGGCCGACACGGTTGAGGCTGTTATTGGTGCCGTGTATCTGAGCTCTGGTGGCGAGATTGCCACCGATCTGGTGCTGAGACTCATCCGACCACTCATGGATGACCCGCACCGCTTCGGTGCCGCGCTGGACCCCAAGACGAGCCTGCAAGAGTTTACGACAGCGGCCGGATTGGGTATGCCTTTGTACGAGATTCTTGACAGTGGCCCCGACCACTCAAAGCGTTTTCGCGCCGCCGTCGTTTTGGGGGGCAAAGAGGTTGCCTCAGGGGAGGGTTCGAGCAAGAAGCACGCGGAGATGGCGGCGGCACTGAGTGCGTTGGGTCAGTTGCAGGGCGAGGCTGGCGTTGCTGGTGCTGACTCTGCTCACGGTGCTCCTGCTGGCGCTGCCGGTGCTACTGCTGCTGGTGCCACTGCTGCTAGCCCTTCAGAGGGCTAGTCGTGCCAGAACTGCCCGAGGTTGAGGTGGTACGCGCCGGCCTCGCACCTTTTGCGACCGGTGCGAGGGTGACCCGCGTGGAGGTGTTCGACGAGCGCTCGCTGAGGCGGCATCCGGGCCCCGCCGAAGATTTCATCGACCGCATGACGGGCGCCGTGTTTGCCGCGCCGTCGCGCCGAGGCAAGTTTCTGTGGTTGCGGCTGGTGGGTGCTGCTGGCGAAGGCGGGCCAGC
>JBDSUT010000051.1:0-2919 GCA_039927595.1 Terrimesophilobacter sp. | reverse complement strand
ATTCAGCGGGCCGATTCCCATGGAGACGGTTGGGAACTCCCAGAAGTCAGGCATGAGGTGCGGATGCGGGTACGAGCTCAGGCCGTTCGGCGCCTTCGACTTCTCTTGACGGAACCCGTTTAGCTGCGTTTCTCCGATGCGGCCCTCGAGGAAGGCGCGGGCATACATTCCGGGGGAGGCATGGCCTTGGTAGAAGATTTGGTCGCCGCCGCCTGGGTTGTCGTGACCCTTGAAGAAGTGATTGTGACCAACCTCGTAGAGTGCTGCGGATGACGCATAGGTTGAGATGTGGCCACCAACCGAGATGCCGGGGCGCTGTGCTCTGTGCACGATGATTGCGGCGTTCCAACGCAACCACGCGCGGTACTTGCGCTCAATCTCCTCGTCGCCAGGAAACTCTGGTTCGTTCTCTGGGGCGATGGTGTTGATGTAGTCGGTCGTCGGGACCATCGGCACGCCAAGCTGCAGATCCTTGGAGCGCTTCAACAAACTCAACATGATGTCTCGGGCGCGCTCCCTACCGTGCGCAGCGACCACCGCATCCAGCGATTCCTGCCATTCGGCGGTCTCTTCCGGGTCGGAATCGATGTGACTCATCGAGTAAGGGTCCTGGTCGTTGACTGTCAAAATTGACATCGCATGGTTCATGGTCGAGCGGTGGATTACATCGTTCTTTACTGCCAGCATGCCGGTGTTGCCGGAGTGTTGCCCGAGGGGCGCAGTTGCTGGAGCACGCCAATTCTAGTGAATCCCGCGTGTCATGGTTTGTTGCTAGGCGAAGCCTGCACCGAGGCGCCCGTAGCGCGCAACAGTTCTCGTAACTCCTCAACGATCACCAGTTGACGTCGGTTGATTTCCATGAGGTGCTCTATGTCCGCTTTAGCGGCCAAGTTTGTGTCGTAGTCGTGTTGGGCCAAAGCTGCCGCAATCGCGTCTTGCCGCTTGGCCGCAATGAGCAAGATCGCCCCTTGCAACCCTGCCAGCATGCTGAGGAAAAGATTTAACAGAATAAACGGATATGGGTCCCATTTTGACGAGAGAACGACGGTATTGAGTATTGCCCACACCAGCATGAAGAGCATGAAGAAACCGACGAACATCCAACTGCCCATACCATTGCGCATAATGTCAGCGGCGCGTTCGCCCGTGGTGAGGCTCGCTTTTTGTTTCTGGTGCCAGTTAAGTCTTTTGTCTGTCATTGCGTCAGTGTAAGACTGAGGTGCTTCTTGCCCGGTAACATAGAGCAGCGTTCCCACAGTTGTGGGCACGGGCCTTTAGCTCAGCTGGTAGAGCGCCACGTTTACACCGTGGATGTCATCGGTTCGATCCCGGTAGGGCCCACCAATTTTTCTTCTCACTAAGCTACGGTCTCACCGAGTCATCCAGTGTCTGCTCTGTCAGCTTGTTGAGAAAGGTGGGCTCGTCGAATCGTTGCTGAACGGGGGCCGGGCAAGAGGGTGTGGATGCCAAATAATTGGCGTCTTCCGGCACGCCGCAAGCGCGGAACTACCGGCAACCCGTAGTATCTGACCCATGGTTGACGAAGACAACCGGGCCGAAGGTGACCTCGAACCCGAACCACAGGGCGACGGGTCGAGCGAGCACTCAGGACCTCGTCGATCGACGTGGTCGCCGCCCGCCTCTGCTGGCGACACTGATGGATTCCACATGAGTGACGATGACCTTGCGCGAGCGATGGAAGAGGATTTCGAGCGTTCCACCCACACCGGCACCCTTCCCGTTGTGGACGATTCTGGGTCGGCACCCGAGCCGCACGCTGATCCGTGGGGTGATTCGGAGCCGGTGATCGAGTTTGTTGGTGACGCCGCTGAGGAACCCGTCACCGTCTATGCGCTTGATGATGTGGCTCTTCCTGAAATAGACGAAGATCTCGGAGTAGTCGGCGCCCCGAGTTCGGAGCGCCCCAATCTATGGGAGGCCGCTGTCGCAGGTTCGGAATTTGACGCACCACCAGCGTCAGAGACGATGACGGAGTCAGCATCTGAGCCTGAGATCGTGCCTGAGCCTGAGATCGTGCCTGAGCCTGAATCACAGCCAGAATCAGTCCCCTTGATGCCGGAGGAGCAGGAGCACGACCAGGATCCTGTCGCTAGTGCATACACCGAGCCGCCGGTACGGCGTTCTTTACTCACGGCCGAACTCGCGGCGAGCCTAGCGCAGAGTGCGGAAAGCGGAGGCGACCCCAGCACGATCATGGCTCAGCTCGAGGAACAGCTGATCCTGCGTGAGCAAGATGCTGAGGAGTTCCGCAGATGGCAAGACGCCACGGTCGCGGAGCGCGGACCTGAGGCACTCGCTGATGTTGAGTTGGCGAGGGATAACTTCGCCGACATTTTCGACGTCACAGTTGCGCCACCGATTTCGGCACCGACCATGAGCCCTCTGCCCGTGGAGACCCACACGTTTGGCGTTGACGAGATTCTTGACAGCAGGTTGATGAGCGCTCCGGCACCAATGACCGCACCGGTTTCGGATATCCCACCGCCCCCCGGAATCAGTCTCACTTCGGGTCAAAGCGAGTTTCCCGGCTCAGTACCCGCCTCGAGTTCCGCGCTGGGCCCAGAATTCGGGGTATCGACGCAGAGTGAAGATCTGTCACAGCCCGAAATTCCGTTTACCGAACCACCCCTGTCCTCGCCGACAATTCCCGATCTCGTCGAGCCTGCTGAGGTTCCTGTGACATCGGATCCGTTCGATTTTGACGCACTCATAGGTGGAGCCGTTCCGACTGTTCAGGATGAGCCGACGCTGTTCTCGCCTGCACCGGTCGGGCCCCAAGAATTTGACGGGGAGGCCACCCAGGCCTTTGATTCGGGGTCAGGCCACGACGAGTCATTGTCCGAAAATGACCGTGAGCTTGTGACTCCAATCATCGCACCGCGTGCATTCCGGGTCGAA
>JBDSUT010000050.1:0-3315 GCA_039927595.1 Terrimesophilobacter sp. | reverse complement strand
GCAAGACGAGCCACTGCGCCGCAAGTGCTACGGCGAGGCTTGATGCGGCGGCATCTGCGTTGATGTTAAGGAGTTCACCATCACTCAGGTCTCTACCAATCGCAGAAATGACCGGTACTCCCCCAGCGTCGAGGGTCGCCGTGATCATCGACGTCTCCACGCTCACCGCCTCTCCAACCTGTCCCAGTTCGATCATTTCACCGTCAACAACGGTGCCGACCTTTCGTGCCGCAAACAGACCGAGCTCGTGGCCCGCGAAAGCGACAGCAGTCACGCCAGCCAACTCCAGCGACTCAACGAGCTCACCCCCAATGCGCACAAGGACATCACGCACCGCGTCGACAGCCGCGAGGCTCGTGACACGAAGGCCACCCCTGAATTCGGACTCGAGGCCCCGCGCCGCGAGTTCCGAAGAGATTTGGGGCCCACCACCGTGCGTCACCACCACACGGATACCAGCCCTCATCAGCTCGACGATGTCGTCACAAAACGAGCGCATGAGCTCGGCATCGACCATCGCGTTCCCGCCGAACTTCACGACAACGGTCTGCCCGCTGTGCTTCTCTATCCAGTTAGCCGTCATCATCAACTCGAATACGCGCTGTTTTCATGCACATAGGCGTGCGTGAGGTCGTTGGTCAAAATAGTTGCCGCAGCGCTACCCACTGCGAGATCGATGTCAATGAGCACGTCACGAGGGGCAAGGTCAATGAGGTCACGCGATTCATCAGGCTTGCCCTCGTGACACACGCGCACACCATTGATGCTCACGTCGACGTTGTACGGGTCAAACTCTGCCTGCGTGGTGCCGATGGCGGCAAGAACCCGGCCCCAATTGGGGTCGTTGCCAAACACCGCCGCCTTGAACAGGTTGTTGCGAGCAACCGATCTGCCGACCTCCTCCGCATCAGCTTCGCTCGCTGCACCACGCACAGCGATCGTGATCTCGTGGCTAGCACCCTCAGCATCCGCCATGAGTTGCCGGGCGAGAGCTGAACACACCGCCGTAAGCCCCACCGCGAACTCGTCAAGATCTGGGCACACACCGGAGGCACCAGAAGCCAGGAGCGTCACCTGGTCATTGGTGGAGGTACAGCCATCCGAATCGAGCCGGTTGAACGTGGTTCGCACTGCCTCGCTCAACGCGGCATCAAGCTCAGTGACATCAAGATCAGCATCAGTGGTTATCACAACAAGCATTGTGGCAAGTGCGGGCGCGAGCATCCCCGCTCCTTTCGCCATGCCACCGATAGTCCACCCATTTCCTTCGTACACCGCGAGCTTCTCCACAGTGTCAGTGGTGAGAATTGCCCTGGCTGCGTCCACACCGCCGGTGACGCCACCACCTGTTGTGCCGAGTACTGCCAATGCTTCGGCAACGCCAGCGAGAATTTTCTGCCGGTCAAGCACCGCGCCGATGAGGCCCGTTGAGCACACGAGCACCTCCCCCGCCGCTACACCGATACCCGCGGCGACTGCCTCCGCTGTCGCCCGGGTGGTCTCGAAGCCTTCGTCACCGGTAAAACAGTTTGCACCGCCCGCGTTGAGGACTATCGCAGCTGCCTTGCCATGAACGATGACCCGCTCCGACCACAAAATAGGGTTTGCTTTCGAACGATTGCTGGTGAAGACGGCTGCTGCAGCATTGCTAGGGCCGCGATTCACCACGAGAGCGAGATCGGGCGCACCCGAAGATCTGAGCCCGGCAGGAACTCCCGTTGCATCAAATCCCTGTGCCGCTGTGACGCTCACGGTGCCACCCCGTTCATAAGAAGTCCCAGTGTTTCGGGCAGGTCAAGAGCAATGTTTGCCGATTGGATGGCTGCCCCGGCGGTCCCTTTCACGAGGTTGTCGATCGCAGTCACCGTCACGACGCGGCGGGTTGAGGCATCCACGGTAAGGCCAATATGCGCTCGGTTAGAACCGAGTACCTCCGCAGTGGTCGGAAAGGAACCCTCGGGGAGCACGAACACAAACGGTTCGTCTTTGTACGCGTCTACCCACGCAGCCCTGGCCTCGGTTGCAGTGATTCCCGGCGCGAGACGAGCGGTCGAAGTGGCAAGGATGCCCCGCGACATCGGGACGAGAATCGGGGTAAAGGAAACACTCACTGCGCGCCCACCGGCTGCGATGAGGTTCTGGCGTATCTCCGGCGTGTGCCTGTGTATGCCACCGACCGCATACGCACGAGCCGAGCCGTGAACCTCGCTCGCCAAAAGTTCCGTCTTCAGTGACCGCCCCGCCCCCGACGTGCCGACGGCGAGGACGGCGACAAGATCATCGCCGACGATGACCCCTGCTGTGATGCCCGGCGCCAAACCTAGACTGATGGCCGTTACGTTGCATCCTGGAACCGCAATGCGGTTTGCCCCGGAAAGCTTCGAACGCTGCATTCCACCACCCGCGAGCACCAGCTCAGGGAGGCCATAGCTCCACGGCGCGTGAAACGCTCCACCGTAAAAGGCATCCCACTCGTGCTCGCTCGTCAAACGATGGTCCGCGCCGCAATCAACGATGAGCGGTACTGAACTCAGTGCCTCCGCAATAACCCCAGAATGACCGTGCGGCAATGCGAGAAACACGGCGTCATGGCCGGAAAGCACCTCCGGTGTCGTCTCGGCGAAGATAAGTCCGGCATACGAATGAAGATGCGGGTGAAGCTCGGTGACGGGCAATCCCGCGCTTTGGTGGGCAGTTACCGTGCGCACGTCAAACTCAGGATGATCGGCAAGAAGGCGCAACAGCTCTCCACCGGCATAACCACTCGCACCGGCAACAGCTACGGAAACGGACATTTTCAACCACCTCTAGAGCGAACGACGAAGGGAATCGGATCCGGCGACGCGGCGAGGCTGAAATACGTGTCAGCGCTGCGGCGTCGCCAAAAGTCGGCGCGCGCGGCGACCGCGAAGGCTCACTGGGCGTGCAGCGCCGAGGAGGTTGTCGCGGGAAGTGTCCACGTCGCAACCCTAGCCGCTCTTTCGCCGCAGAAGAAATCTCCCTCGGCTGTGGCCATCAGATTGCGTTAAGGTTGATCTCACACAGCACCCGTGCGACGGGTGCAGATACGAAAGTAGGACGCATGTCTTCTCCATTTGACGATCTCCTCAAACAGATCCCGGTTGGCGACATCGCCAAACAGGTCGGAGTAGATCCGGACGTGGCCAATGCCGCAATCGCCCAGATTCTTCCTACCCTGGTCGGTGGAATGGCTGCCAACGCCCAGTCCTCAAAGGGTGCCAAATCACTTACCAAAGCTTTGGCTGCTCACGACGGTAAGCTAGACAGCCGCAAGGAGATCAAAAATATTGACAC
>JBDSUT010000049.1:0-2553 GCA_039927595.1 Terrimesophilobacter sp. | reverse complement strand
GTCGTTCAGCGACCCGTTCGGGTTCACGTCGAGGTAGCGGACCACGACCCGGCCTTCGCCCTCCAGCCGCTCGATTGTCTCGGCATCCGCGATGTAGCCACCCTCACCGTTCTTCAACGGGATGGTGATGTCGGTGCCGGCCTCAAACTGGTTCGTCCAGGCAGTTTCGGTGTTTTCGACGCGCAGGCGCTGGTCGCTGCAGATGAACGAGCCGTGGTCGTTGCGAACGAGACCACCGGGCAGCAGGTGCGCCTCGACGAGCATCTGGAAGCCGTTGCAGATTCCGAGCACCGGCATTCCGACATTGGCCGCGTCGATGACTTCGCTCATGATGGGGGAGAGGCTCGCGATCGCACCGCAGCGCAGGTAATCGCCGTAGCTGAAGCCGCCGGGCAGCACGAGGGCATCCACACCGTGGAGGTCGTGGTCGCCGTGCCAGAGCGCGACCGGCTCAGCGCCGGCCATGCGGATGGCCCGCTGGGCATCCCGCTCGTCGAGCGAACCAGGGAACGTGATAACGCCGATGCGGGTCATACGTCAGCTGTCGTCTCACCGGCGACCCGCACACTCACCACATCTTCGATGACGGAGTTGTAGAGCAGGGATTCCGCGAGCTCGCGGGCAGCAGCGAGGGCCGCGGCGATACTTGAATCATCAGCGGGCCCGTCGACCGTGAGTTCGAACCGCTTGCCGATGCGCACGTTCGAGAACGGCGAACCACCCTGCCGCGCTAGCGCGCCCGCGACGGCCTTACCGGCGGGGTCGAGAAGCTCAGCTTTGGGCATGACGTCAACAACGATGATGGGCACGGGCGACTCCTGAAGTGCGCGAGGCGGGTGATGCTGTAAGTCTACCCGTCGTGGCTTTTCGCATTGTCGTGCGATGGGCGTAGATTCACGGGGCGATGAATACTACATACCGACCGTGGCCGGCCCTCTGGGCTCTCGTCATCGGCTTCTTCATGATCCTGATTGACACCACGATTGTGTCGGTGGCCAACCCGACCATTTTGGAAAGCCTGAAGACCGACATCAACTCGGTGATTTGGGTCACGAGCGCCTACCTGCTCGCCTACGCAGTGCCGCTGCTCATCACCGGCCGCCTCGGCGACCGCTTCGGTCCCAAGAAGCTTTACTTGGCCGGCCTTGTTGTCTTCACCCTCTCCTCGGTGTGGTGTGGGTTCTCTGGCGACATCAGCATGCTGATTTTGGCGCGCGTCTTCCAGGGCTTCGGTGCCGCGATGATGACGCCACAGACGATGGCGATCATCACGCGCATTTTTCCTCCGGATCGCCGCGGCATCGCTATGGGCGTCTGGGGTTCGGTTGCTGGCGTGGCCACACTCGTCGGGCCGATCCTCGGGGGTGTGCTCGTCGACACCCTCGGTTGGGAATGGATCTTCTTCATCAACGTGCCGATTGGCATCGTCGCGTTCATCATGGCGTGGCGTCTCGTGCCCGCGCTTCCGATCCATCAACACAAGTTCGACATCCTCGGTGTTGTGCTGAGTGCGGCGGGAATGTTCCTTCTCGTCTTCGGACTGCAGGAAGGCCAGAGCTACAAGTGGGGCATGATCGTTGGACCAATCTCGGTGTGGGCGCTCATCGGGGCCGGTGTGCTTGTTCTTGGTCTGTTCATTCTGTGGCAGGCGGTGAACAAAAAGGGTGAACCGTTGCTGCCGCTCGGCCTCTTTAGGGATCGCAACTTTTCCCTCTCGAACGCCGCCATCTCCACGGTCGGGTTCACGGTCACGAGCATGACGCTGCCGCTGATCTTCTACTTTCAACTCGTGCTAGGCCTCACCCCCACCGAGTCCGCGCTCATGCTCATCCCCATGGCGGTGCTGTCAGCGGGGCTAGCGCAGCCCGTCGGCAAACTGGTGGATCGCATGAACCCGAAATACATTGCTTTTGTCGGTGCCCTACTTCTCGGCATCGCCCTCGTCTGGTACGCGGCGCTCATGACCCCGGATGTCGAGATCGGCTGGCTGCTTCTTCCCAGTGCGGTCATGGGACTCGCGAACGCGTGCGTATGGTCGCCTATCTCGACAACAGTCACACGCAACCTTCCCCAGAGCCAAGCTGGGGCAGGGTCTGGTGTCTACAACACGACGCGTTCTGTCGGGTCGGTCCTCGGGAGCGCGGCGATCGCCGCTCTCATGCAGATTCGCCTTGCTGCCGAAATGCCTAGCGGTGGCCCCGCCGATGGTCAGTTCACGGGCACTCTTCCCGAGTTTTTACACGCCGGATTCAGCGCCGCAATGGCGCAAGCCATCTTGCTGCCCGCGGCAGTGGCCCTCGTGGGCGCCGTGATCGTGATGTTCTTCGCTAAGCCAAAACAGACGGTGGCGTGGGAGCAGCAGGTCGGCGGTTACGCTGCGGGTGCTGAGCCTGCAGAAGAAGCGATCAGCTGAGGTACTTTTGGAGCATCTCGCGGTGCACAGAATCTAAGGCGAAATCAATCCACTGGCGGTAGCCGTCCGCGCTCGGATGAAACCGATCAGATGCCCAAAACTCAGGTGTGTACGGAATGGGCTTAGGGATAGCGAACACT
>JBDSUT010000048.1:0-2348 GCA_039927595.1 Terrimesophilobacter sp. | reverse complement strand
GTCTTGTGCCGGAAGATTTTGCCGAGAGCGACCAAGCCTTGCGCGACGGCGATATTGACAAGGCCGTTGCCGCTATCACGCCACAAATGCTGCGTCTGGGAATCAGTGGCGACCCGGAAACCGTCGTTGCGCGGTGCCAGGAACTCAAGGCCGCAGGTGTTTCACACTTGTCGTTTGGTCCACCGCTTGGTGCCGAGCCCGTCAAGGCTATCGAGCTTCTCGGTAGTGAAATCCTGCCGCGGCTGCGTAAATAGCAAACCTAAGCAATCCCTTCAAACAGCTTGAGCGCACCCTAAGGAGAAAACATGTCGCGCGAGACAATACAACAACTCGGTGCCGAAGTGTGGGCGTGGAGAATCGCCACGAGTTTCACCACCGGTGATGACATCCCCAGGGTCGACCATGCCCCTGACTGGCTGCCGCAGTTCTCCACCGACGCTATCGAGAAATGTCGGCAGCAGCTCGCGGAGTATCGTGACCGCTGGCTGGCCATCACTGCTACCGATCAACCAGTCTCGGTGCAGGTTGACTACAGGTTGATTGGCTCCGCACTCGCACGGGTTGAGTGGGACATCAATACGTTGCGAAATTGGGAGAAGGACGCAGTCTTCCTGACCAGCCAAATCCTCGGGCCTTGGTTCGACCGCTTGTTGCAAGTGCCACCGTTTTCGGCCGAACGGCAACAAGCGCTCGTTGTTGCTGCGAAGGCGATTCCAGCTCAGGTGGAGGTTGCTAAAACGAATCTGGCCCGTGCAGGTGTTCGTACGCTCGCGACTATCGCCGCTGAAATGCTCGCAGACATTGAGACACAGTTTCTTGAGTCAGTGGAAAAGCTGCAGGGGTTTGTGGATGCCGCTGTGTTCGATGAGCTCCGTGACCTCGCACGAGGAGCTGCTGCCGCCCTCGGCGAATTCGGTCGCTGGCTTAGGGACAATGCTGATTCAATGGTTCAGGATGACCCTGTGGGCCGGGATAAGTTCATCTGGTACCTGCGCAATGTCGCTTTGATTGCGGCCGAGCCAGAGGACATGGTCCGTGCCGCCCGTCAGGACTATCAGCGCGCTGTTGTCTCGGAAACTCTCGTCACAAATCGGTATAGAAATCTCGCACCGGATAAGCTTTCCGCCAATGTCGCGGAGCAGGTCACCCGGCAGGCACTGCAGGAGCAGCAGGTGCGTGACTTCTACGAGGCGGAGAACTTACTGACCCAGCCGAATAGCTTGCGCCACTACCTCATTGGTGCCTTGCCCGAATACGTGAAGCCTTTACGTTGGCTCGGAGTGACCGACGATCTCACGAGCGAACAGCGACTGGATATGGATGGGATCTCATACGCTCCTGACCCAACCCCAACCTTGCCCTATTTCTATGCGGCCAACGCGCGAGATCCCCGCCTTGGGATAGTTCACGAGGGTGCGCACTACCAGCAGCTCGCGCTCTCTGGCGCACACGAGAATCCGCTCCGCAGGCGCTACTACGATTCAGCGGCGAATGAAGGCATCGGGTTCTACAACGAAGAGATGATGATGCTGGCGGGACTGTTCGCTGACGCGCCTCACTCCGAAGAGGTGATCCACAACTTTAACCGGTTGCGCAGCTTACGGGTCATCGCCGACGTGAACCTGGCGACCGGGGAGTTTAGCCTGCACGATGCAACTCAGTTCTTTGTGGACCTCGTTCCCATGGACCGCGAGACGGCCCTGGGTGAGTCGGCCATGTACGTGGCAACGCCCGGGTTGGCAATGTCTTATCACGTAGGCAAGATGCTGCTCATGCGCATGATGACGGATGCAATCAACGAACAGAAAGACCAATTTTCGATCAGAGCGTTCCACGACTACGTCTGGTTGAACGGAAATGTGCCGTTCTCACTCCAGCGTTGGGAACTGCTCGGTGACCGTTCTGACATTGATGTGCTCGACGGAAAGGCATCCGCGGGCTGATAATAACCACGGACGGCACTGACCGTTGCCACGCGAAACCTATCGTGCTGGCAACGAAGGTGTACGCCGATCTCGGCTCGACTCTTATGATGGGTCGCGACACAACCCAATCGCAATTGAGGATTAAGGCATGCTCCATCCTCGTCGGTGTGCGCCTCGGCCGGTGGCATGCTGCTGAGCAAGCCCGCCTTCTTTGAGAACCAGCTAGGGCGACGGCCCGAATCTCTCACGACACGTTAAGACCGGATGTGTCAAGGGGCAAAGCACTATTGGGTGAGCACACCAGCAGCCGTCAACTCCAGGCCAATTGGGCGGTGTCGGATGGAGTTTAAGCCCGGCACTCTGACCGACGTCGGTAACTTCTCTCTGCTGGAAACGGTCGCAAACACCGCTTCTGAGCCAAGC
>JBDSUT010000047.1:0-4481 GCA_039927595.1 Terrimesophilobacter sp. | reverse complement strand
CCCCATTGTGGCGCCGCCCGAGCGCGTGGTGACGATCAAATCGACCTCCACCGAGATGATGCTCGCTCTCGGTCTCGGCGACCGCATCGTTGGGACGGCCTTCCAGGACGGCCCCGTGCCCACGAAGTGGGCGTCGGCAGCCTCAGCGCTGAAGGTGCTCTCCGACAAGGTGCCCTCCCAAGAGGTCATTCTCAACGCAGAACCCGACTTCATCTACGCCGGATGGGAGTCAAACTTCTCCGCCGACGGCGCGGGAACGCGCGACGATCTGCTCGCCCTCGGCATCCGCACGTACGTTTCTCCCGCCGCCTGCAAGGGTGCCGCGTACAAGCCAGTGCGTCTCAGCTTTGCCAATATCGACAGTGAGATCAGCCAAGTTGCGCTCATCTTCAAGGTCGACCCCACCGCCCTGCTCGCCGAGCAGCACGCGACCTTGGCATCGGTTCCCAAAGACACCCGCGGGCTCACTGCACTGTGGTTCTCGTCAGGCTCAGACACTCCGTACGTGGGTGCTGGCACGGGCGCGCCTCAGCTCATCCTCGACACGATCGGTGTGCGAAACATCGCTGCCGACGTGAACGACACGTGGGCGAGTTACAACTGGGAGAGCGTGATCGCCGCAAACCCCAGCGTGATCGTGCTCGTGGACGCGAGTTGGAGCACGGTGGAGAAAAAGATTGGCGTGCTCGAAAGCAACCCTGCGACCGCGCAGCTCGATGCGGTCAAGAACCGCCGCTACCTCATCGTGCCGTTCGCTGCCAGTGAGGCAGGGGTGCGCACCGTGGATGCGGCCGCCGATCTGGCCGCGCAGCTGAAAGCCCTCGACCTTGGCTAACAGTGTTCGCGGTGCCCTCTGGACGATCGTTCTTTCTGCGACCGTTATCGTCTCGGTGGTTTTCGCGGTCACTTTTGGGCCAGCACACATCACCCCCACCGAAGTGTGGGGTTCGATTCTGCATCACCTTGGCATCGGCCCCTCCCCGCTGAGCTCCCTGCGCGACAGCATCGTCTGGGAGCTGCGCCTTCCCAGGGTGCTCACCGCCGCAGCGGTCGGGGCGGGGCTTGCCATTGCCGGTGTCGTGATGCAGGCCATCACGCGAAACCCCCTCGCTGACCCCTATCTGCTCGGACTCTCGTCGGGGGCATCCCTTGGCGCTGTGGCCGTGCTGCTGCTCGGGAGCGCGCTGCTCCTGCCATTCGCGGCATTCCTCGGCGCGGTGGTTGCCCTCGCGGCGACGCTGCTGCTCGCGGGCGCCTTCGGGCGCATCACACCCGGCCGCACCATCCTCGCCGGTATCGCCGTATCGGCTCTGGCTGGCGCCATCACGAGCCTCATCATTTTCTGGACCGTCACGGGCGACTCGTACCGTGAGATTCTCGGATGGCTACTCGGCTCTCTCGCCGGCGCTCGCTGGCCTGCCGTCGCCATTGTGTTCATCGCCATCGTCGTGGCCGGACTCCCCATCATGCTGAGCGGGCGAGTTTTGGACGCCTTCGCGTTCGGGGACACCTCCGCCGCAACACTCGGCATTAACGTCTCGGCCACTCGCTGGATCATGCTTACCGCCGCAGCGCTGTTGACCGGCGCGATGGTGTCGGTGAGCGGTGCGATCGGATTTGTCGGACTGATCTTGCCCCACGCGGTGAGGTTGCTCGTCGGGCCGCACCACCGATTCCTGCTGCCACTCTCCGCACTCGTGGGCGCCAGCTTTCTCATCTGGGCCGACACCGTGGCGCGCTCACTCTTTGACCCGCGAGAACTGCCGGTGGGGATCGTGACCGCCATCATCGGAGCGCCCGTCTTTGCGGTGCTCCTGACACGAAGAAAGGTCAACTCGTGAGTGGTAACAGCACCGCCAGGCGGGTTGCGGCCGGGCTCCGCACCGAGCACCTCAGCGTGCACCGCGACGGTCACCTCATCATCGACGGGATCGACTGCAGCGCGCCATCCGGAGCTGTCACCGCGCTCATCGGGCCGAACGGCTCAGGCAAGTCCACTCTCCTGCACGCTCTCGCCGTAGTGCTGACGAGCTCCAGCGGTGTCATTCGCTTCGACGGCGAAGATCTTCTCCACATGCCACGCCGACGCCGGGCTCAACGCGTTGCGCTGGTGGAGCAAGATGCCAGCACTGAGCTTTCACTCACGGTTGCCGACGTCGTTGCTCTCGGCCGCATTCCGCATCAGGGCCTTTTCGCTGACGCATCGGAACACGACCGCAGGGTCGTGAGCGACGCGCTCAAGACCGTGCACATGAGCGACTTCGCGGACCGGGATGTGACCGAGCTGTCAGGGGGTGAGCGCCAACGAGTATTGCTCGCTCGTGCGCTGGCTCAAGAGCCTCGCCTACTTCTGCTGGATGAACCAACCAACCACCTCGATATCGCCGCCCAGCTTTCCACCCTCGCTCTCTTGCACGAGTTGGCGTCAACGGGCGTCACGGTGATTGCCGCGCTGCACGACCTCACCCTCGCGGCGGGCTGGAGCGACCACGTGATGGTGCTTTCTGGTGGCGGCGTTGTTGCTGCGGGGCCCACAGCCAACGTTCTCACACCGCAACTCATCGACGATGTTTACGGGGTGCATGCGGAGATCGTGACGCGCAAAGGCCACCGCCCGACGATCGCGTTCCGTCGTCGCGACGAGGTGGGCTGATCAATCCTCGCGCCTCATGCGCAGCTGTGACCACACGGTTCTCGGGGCAACAGCGGCCGCGACTCTTGTGCGCCACGTCGCGGATGAGCGCAACCGCGCAAGAAGAGTGCTCACTCTCGCCTGCCACATGCCACCTGAGCCTGCAGCCTCGCGGGGGGCCCCTCTCGCGAAACTCTGCCTCTCAACGAGCCCCAGCACCTTCTCAAGGGTCGCCTGATCAGCATCCCCGAGCTGTGCGGCACGCTGGATTACCGCTGCAGCTTCACGCGGCGTCGCCGTGGTGCTGATGTCGACCATGAGGTCGTGTGCACTCTGCAGCAACTCTCTCCACCCGGTCGTCGCCATCAGATGGCCCCGGCCGCATCGCCGCAGTCGAATGGCGCGTTGCCCCGCTCGCACCGCGGCGGGAAGCAACAGCAGAAGCACAATTCCAAGCCCTCCAAGCGCTGCCCACAACCACGGGAAGTCAGCCGCACGCGCGGGGTTAGCGACCGCTTCTGCGTTCGGATCGGGCGGTGCTGCTGAGGGTTCTGGAGTCGCGGAAGGGGTGGGGCTTGCCGTCGGTGTCGGACTCGCGCTCGGGCTGATGGGCACCCCCGGCGTGGCTTCATCCGCGTAGCTGGGAACGAACCCTCTGCTCGTGGTCGGCTCGAACCGGGTCCAACCGATGCCCTCAAAATACAGTTCCGGCCACGCGTGCACATCCTGTGTTGTCACTCGATAAGAGGCTCTGCCTTCCACCGTGGCCGTCTGCTTCTCTCCGGGCAAAAAACCAACAGTCACGCGAGAGGGGATGCCAAGGGTCCGCGCCATGACCGCCATAGATGAGGCAAAGTGGATGCAGTATCCGCTCTTCTGCTGAAGGAACGCGGCTATCGCGAGCATCCCGTTTCCGTCATAATCTTGATCAACCGGAGTGGACTCTGAATAGGTGAACTGACCGTTGCGAAAAAACTCTTGGAGCGCCACCGCGCGAGCGTAATCGCTGTTCACTGTCGCCGTCACGGCGCGCGCCGTCTCGCCGATGATCGGCGGCATGCCTTCCGGCAGCTCCAAGTTTTTTTGGTCTTCCGCCCCCGTGTCGCCAGGAAAAACGGCCAGCGCTGCGGTGAGCTGTTCTGGAGTGGGTTGCAGAATCAGGCTCCCCACCCGATACCGCTCACCCCCAGACGAGTCATCTGTGCTCACGAACGTCATACCGGCAGAGTCCCAAAACCAATCCCCACGTAAGCCGCTCACGCTCGACGGAGGGTACGGGGTGGGAAGCCACGGGCTGTCCAGGTTCTCCACATTCACCCACACGGTTTCTGACCGTGTGGGAACATCTACCCCTAGCCCGGGTGGTGGGCGAAACGTGGACGGCACGTTCGCGCGGTCAATGATGGTGGGGTCAGGTGACCACGTGTCGGCGCCAAAATTCTGCAGGCTCACCAATCGCAGGTACGTGGGATCCCCGGAGCGGGTGCTGTACGTCAGCACGGTTCTCGGCAGTTCGCGGCGAAGGTCACTGCCGAGAGAGAGCACCGGATTGACTGTCACCATACCGACACCAGCACCGTTACCGTTTGCTCCCAGCCCCACCACCGGCGGCAGCACAATGGGCACCACCAGCGCGAGGCCAACAACTAGCGCACCGATCGAAAACGTGCGCGCCGTTTCGGGGAACGGCTGGCCAGCACGCAACAAGATGAACCAGCAGACGGCGGTCACAATGATGATGAAGGTGTCGGCGATCTGATAGCCGACGACTGTCGGGATACCGACGATAGCGGCCAAAGGCAGACCTGTGAGGGCCGGTCGACGCCACGAAACAGCGATCAAATCCGCC
>JBDSUT010000046.1:0-7111 GCA_039927595.1 Terrimesophilobacter sp. | reverse complement strand
CGAGACACTGGGCTATGTGCGAGCGGATGGAAAGCGGTTTACGTTGACTCCGCGGGTGCTTGAGTTAGGTTTTGGCTATCTGTCCGCGCTTTCCCTGCCTGAAGTAGCACAACCACATTTGGAGACGCTCTCGCACGCTACCGCAGAGTCGGTGTCCGTTGCGGTGCTTCTGGACCATGAGATCGTGTACATTGCCCGCGTTCCCACCCATCACATCATGAACGTGCGAATCACGATCGGTACACGCTTCCCGGCCTTCGCCACCAGCATGGGGCGGGTATTACTGGCTGGGCTGCCTGACTCGAAACGTGATGCACTGTTGGCTTCCACCGAACTCGTGGCTCTCACACCGAGGACGATTACTCAGCGAGCACAACTTGCGGTCGAAATTGACCGTGTTGCCACCCAGGGATGGGCGATCGTTGATGGCGAGCTCGAGGTCGGACTCCGCTCCGTCTCGGTCCCTCTCCGCGGTGGGAGTGGCGCCGTCATCGCCGCGCTCAACATCTCAACGAGTGCCACCCGAAACTCACTCAAGTACATGCGCACGCACCACCTTCCGCTCGCCCTTGCTGCGGCTGAGGAGATTCAGCAGGATCTGCGACGGCTGTAGAAGCGCAGAAGACCACGACTCCTCCAAAATCCCCGCCACGTGCTTCGGCTCTTCTGAAATGCCTTCCACCGAATCCGAACCGCTGTCCTCAGCCATGAAGGGAATGGGGAAGACGATCACCGGGGGACGATGAGTCAGGTTCTGGCGCGAATGACGCAAACGTATCCGAGGCTCCGAGCTAATTGATCAGCGAAGCGGGTATTCAAGACCTTCGAAATCAGGTAGGAACGCGACGAAGATCTCGAAAAACCACGACCAGGCACGATCGACGCTTGGCGAGGTTATATTTTGCCGTGGACCGAACGGCGGCTCGCGGGCGGTCGTCGGGTAATGGGTGCGAGCCGAAGCATCCGGCGCCACGGTATTCGGCGTCCTAGCCGACGCCGCCTGGCTCACTCTCAGCATCAAGAACCAGCCTGACAGCCCGCTCCCTTAGCTCCTACGGATAATGCTTCGTCATAACTCTCATCCTCTCGGGGATGAAGAGCCTCCACCAACCCCGGGGTGATTCACCGGCGAACTTCTGTGCGACCTCACCATCAACCCAGAACACGACTATCAGCCCCAAGAAAACAGAAAACTCCCGAACCCCTGAGGGTTCAAGAGTTTCCTATGTCTTGAGACATCACATTGTCGGGGTAGCGGGATTTGAACCCACGACCTCTTCGTCCCGAACGAAGCGCGCTACCAAACTGCGCCACACCCCGATACTGCACCCGGCTTAACCTTGCGGTCGACCGAACCTCATCAAGAATAGCTGAAATCATCACCCGTCAGGGTCACGACCACAGCTTCGGGTGGGCAGAAAAATCTGACGGGTGCGAATATCGAGGTTCCGATGCCGGCGGATACCTCCAGGTACGCCGCATTGAACGCGTGGTGCCACACGTGCAAGCCGCTCACGTACTCCCGTGGGAGATCGCAATTGGTCACGAGTGCCCCATATCCGGGCACCTGCACTTGCCCACCGTGTGTGTGCCCGGCAAAAATCACGTCAGCACTCTGGTTAACGAATGAGTTGAGCACTCGCTGGTACGGCGCGTGGGTGAGACCGATCGTCACCGGCTCTGGGCCGTGAGGATCATCCGTCCAGCCGACATTCTCGCGCATCTCATCGAGGGCGCCGGGAAGCAAGTCGAGCCGATCCCACTCACAGTGGGCATCATTCACGCCAACAAACTCAAGTCGAGAACCATTGATCGTCATAGCGCGTGCGGTGTTATCCAGATTGAGCCACCCGAGCGATTCAAGGTAGTCGTCGAGTGCCTCCGAGTCGAGCCTCACCGCCTCAGGGGTCATTTTGGAACTGTTGACGAGATAACTGAATGGGTTTTTGGGTGCCGGTGCGAAGAAATCGTTTGAACCGTGAACAAACACGCCCGCGACCCCGCGGAACGGCTCCAGTGCGCGCTTGACACCCTCTAAGCCCCGTTCGTGACCGAGGAGGTCACCGGTAGCCACAATCAGGTCTGGCTCATAGTCCGTGAGTGTGCGGATCCATTCCTGCTTTGCGGTTTGCCACGGCGCCATGTGCAGATCGGAGAGGTGGAGAACCGTGATCGGCCGTGCGGCGGGGTCGAGTACGGGCACGGTTTCTCGTCGCACGATATAACGATTGCGTTCTACGAGCGCACCCCACGCGAACGCACCAACGGCCGCGGCGCCGAGGCCGGCAAGAACCGACCCGGCGACACGTGCTCCGGCGCTGGGCGTCACGGGTTACAGCCCGGTGGGTTCATCCCATCTGTGACGCTATTGACGGTAATTTCCACCAAGGCATCCTTCGACGAGGGCCCTGCAGCAGGATTTGTTGACTTTACTTTGCAGTAGAGCGAAGGGTCGACGGTAGATACCCATACGTAGGTGATATTCGACGCCGAGAAACCGAGCCCAACGAGCGTGGCTGTTGTCGTCGTGGCGTTATCTCCGATGAGGTTCGGCATTTCTACATAGCGAGACCCATCACTGGGATAAATGATGATCGGATATCCCTTTGACACCGGGGTGCCAGGCTCTGGACTAGTCGTTGCCACTGTGCCGATCGTTTGTGACGAGGGGACCGGATCGCCCACCGTCACCGTGAAACCGAGGCTTTCTAGGAGCGCCTGAACTGATTCCACACTCTGGCCTGCCACGGAAGGTACGGTGATCGTGTTTCCGCTCATCATGCTACTGGGTGGTGTCGGCCAACCCACTCCGCCGAACTCAGTGGTGAGCGCTGTGATGATGGGCCTGAAGATACGGTGACGTGCTGTGGAGGCGTTGCCACCGGTAATCGCGATGTTGCGCAACCGCTGCTTGCCCACAATGTTGCCGACCCACACTGCGAGAGTGGAGCGTGAGCTCGCCCCAAGCACCCACGTCTGGATGGAGCCGTCTGTTGTTCCCGTCTTGCCCATGACCGGGTGCCCGTTACGCGGGTTGGAGGAGCTCGCAGTTCCACCGTTGAATACTCCCTGGAGTGCGAACCCCGCCCCCGCCGCAACGTCAGCGGTAATGGCCTGATGACAGTCCGGCTTTTGGCCGCCGAGGTCGGTACCTTCTGCCGTCACAATTTTGTCAACGGCAATGGGTCCGCAATACGTTCCACCGCTGGCGATAGTTCCTATGGCCAGTGCCATCGTCATCGGTGCTACTTCATTAGAACCGAGAACGGACGCGGCGTTGTGCTGCAGCGGATTACCGTCCGCACGGTGCACACCCATAGACGCGGCAACGTCGCGAATCTGACACAGATCTAGCTGCTTTGCCATAGACAAGAATGCAACGTTGACGGACTGAGCTGTCGCCCGCATGACCGTGTAAGGACCTGACTCGCCGGCGTCATTCTTCGGCCTCCAGTTTCCACCGACTACTTGAGTACCCCCGTCACATGCGGACGGGAAAACCTTGAACACTTGAGGAGTTGCACTCACTCTCTCATTAAGGCCACGACCGTTCTGAAGCCAGTCGACGAGTGTGAAGATTTTGTAAGTAGAACCGGGCTGGAATCCCGAAGAACCACCCTTGTCGCGGTCTGTGGCGAAATTCACTGCAGTTGTGGTGAGGGGATCGCCGTCGCCAGTGTCATCGAAACCCTTGTTTTGAGCCATAAGCAAAATGCGGCCGGTGCCCACTTCCGTGGAGACTGCGACGGAACCCAAACTGAAACGTGTTTCATTCGCAGGAGCGTACGCATCAACCTGTGCTTGTGCGTTGTCTTGCTGGTCCAGATCTACTGTCGTGTATACGCTGTATCCGCCACGGTCCCAGTTGGCCTGACGCTCTGAGGCGTTGTTTCCCAGCATGGAGAATTCGGTTACAGACTTAAGAATGTAGTCGCAGAAGATTTTGGCGGTGGTGGCCCGCGTGCATCCACTCGTGGGTGACGTGTAGTGAACGTAATCTTCGATGGGCGTGTTGATCGCCTCGTCGTACTCTGCTTGGCTCACCATTTTCAGCTCAAGCATGTTGTTCAGAATGAAGTCTCGGCGCTTCTGGTTCTCAGGGTACTTCTTTGGGTCGTCAAGGTTGCGGTCGTTTGGCAACTGCACAATGGCGACCAGGCTTGCTGCTTCCGCTAGTGTGACGTCGGAAGCTGGCTTACCGTAGTATTCCTTCGCCGCGGATTGAATTCCATAGGTGTTGCCACCGAAGCCCGCGATGTTCAGGTAGGCGAGCATGACCTGATTCTTCGTGTAGTTCTTCTCGAGGCCGATGGCGAGCTTGGCCTCTTTCAGCTTTCGATCGAGGCTCTTCTCTGACGCGGCCTTGAGAGCGATGTCTCGCTCTGCCTTATCGGGGAGAAGAAGTGCTTCCTGAATATTGATGTTCTTCACCAGCTGCATGGCCAGAGTTGACGCTCCACTGCCAATGTCGTTGCTCGCAAGGTTGCCGACTGCCGCGCGAATAAGCGATTGAGCATCGACGCCGCCGTGCTCGTAGAACCGACGGTCTTCTCCCGCCACCAGAGCTTCCTTGATTAGCGGAGAAACCTGTTCCCAGGTGACCTCTTCACGATTGTGCTTGTAGACCTGAGCAAACTGTTCATACTGGCCGCCGCGTAGCCCATAGAGCACATTCTTCTGTGAAAGCTGTCCGATCTCCATGTAATCGGGCAACGATTCGAACACCCCGATGGATGCATTTGCCGTCATGCTTGTCACGGCAAGGGCCGGAGTAATGAGCGCGGTAACAAGCGTTCCCGCAAGAACGCTAAAACTGAGGAGGCCGGCGATCGCTGAGATCACGCCGACAGGCTTCGAAGTGGGTCTGGGCATAGGATACAGAGTAACGGGTGAAACGCCCGGGAAACCTGAATGGAAGCCGTGATGCAGCGCTGGGAATACCTGACGACTCCGCTCATTGTGCACAACACCACCGCAATCCTCAACAATTGGGGTGAGCAGGGCTGGGAACTCGTGCACGTCGTGCAGGGCCCAGAGGGTGGCCTTGTGGCCTATTTGAAGCGCGCAGTGGCAACCGATTCCGCGGAGGGAAACGCCTGATGTCTGCACTTGATGACCGCATAACCGAACTTGGTCTCGTTATCCCAGAGGGCTCCAAGCCTGTCGCGGCGTATATTCCGGCCGTCGTGAGCGGAAACCTCGTATACACCTCTGGCCAGTTGCCCATGGTTGATGGAACTCTCCCGGCGACCGGCAAGGTTGGTGCTGGGGTTGCGCCGGAGGATGCTAAAGCGCTCGCGCGTATTTGTGTCCTGAACGGTCTTGCTGCTGCTCGCAACGAAATTGGTTCACTTGACCGCATCACCCGGGTGCTGAAGGTTGTTGGTTTTGTCGCCTCTGACCCTTCGTTCACCGGTCAGCCTAGTGTGATCAACGGTGCCTCTGAGCTTCTCGTGGAGATCTTTGGCGATGCGGGCCAGCACGCACGCAGCGCGGTCGGTGTCGCAGTATTGCCCCTCGATGCGCCGGTCGAAATCGAGTTTGTTTTCGAATTCGCGTGATCGGGAAGTGAGAGCTACTTCAGCTTGTCGCTGATCACCTGCATCACCTGAGTGTCGGCGAGCGTCGTTGTATCGCCAATCTCCCGGCCCTCAGCGACATCGCGCAGCAGTCGCCGCATGATTTTTCCTGAGCGAGTTTTGGGGAGTTCGGTGACAATGTAGATGGTGCGTGGCCTCGCGATTGCCCCAATCTGCTCGGCAACCTGCACCTTCAAGAGTGCTTCAGCTTCTGCTGCGGTCTGAGCCTCTGCCTGCTTGGAGCGGAGGATGACAAATGCCACAACGGCTTGGCCGGTCGTGTCATCCGCTGCACCAACGACGGCAGCTTCGGCAACGATGGGGTGCGATACGAGAGCAGATTCGATCTCCATGGTGGAGAGCCGGTGACCCGACACGTTCATGACATCATCGACGCGGCCGAGAACCCAGACGTCACCATCGGCGTCGAGCCGAGCACCATCGCCGGCAAGGTACATTCGTCGATTCGGGGAACCCTCGAAGTCAAATTTCTCCCAGTAGGTTTCGATGAACCGCTCAGGGTCGCCCCAAATGCCGCGCAGCATCGCCGGCCACGGTTCTGTGACGACGAGCAGCCCCCCGTTACCGTTGCCCACTTGCCGACCGTTTTCGTCGAGGACATCCACACTGATACCTGGCAACGGCACTTGCGCAGAGCCCGGCTTCGTGTTGGTGATCCCGGGGAGCGCGGAGACCATGATCGCGCCGGTTTCGGTTTGCCACCAGGTGTCGACAATGGGAGTCTTGCCACCCACAATGATGTCGCGATACCAGACCCAGGCTTCCGGGTTGATCGGTTCGCCCACAGAGCCGAGCATGCGCAATGAACTGAGGTCAAACTTCTGGGGATACTCGCGACCCGTCTTCATGAAGGCGCGAATGGCGGTCGGTGCCGTGTAGAGAATTGTCACGCCGTACTTCTCGATGAGCTCCCACCAGCGGCCGGGGTGGGGCGTGTCGGGGGTTCCCTCGAACATGAGCTGCGTTGCGCCATTTGCTAGCGGTCCGTAGACGACGTAACTGTGGCCCGTTACCCAGCCCACATCGGCGGTGCACCAGAAGACATCCGTCTCCGGATGAAGGTCGAAAACGTTCTTATGCGTGTACGCGCACTGCGTGAGATAACCGCCCGAGGTGTGCAGAATGCCCTTGGGTTTACCAGTGGTACCAGAGGTGTAAAGAATAAACAGCGGGTTCTCTGCCGGGAACGGTTTCGCTTCGTGCTGCGGGGAGGCGGAGCCGACGGCGTCATGCCACCACAGGTCACGGCCGTCAACCCAGGCAACATCGTTCTCACCGCGCTTTACCACGAGCACGTGCTCCACGCTCGTCTCGCCCGCGAGGGCGGCGTCCACCGCATTCTTGAGTGGGAAGACTTTGCCTTTGCGCCAACCGCCGTCAGCGGTGATGACAACTTTCGCGTCGGCATCCTCAATGCGTGAGCGCAGTGATTCTGCGCTGAACCCGCCGAACACCACGGAGTGAACTGCGCCAAGTCGCGCCACGGCGAGCATGGCGATCGCGGCTTCGGG
>JBDSUT010000045.1:0-21844 GCA_039927595.1 Terrimesophilobacter sp. | reverse complement strand
CCGCGAGGTTTCGGGGCGCGTCGCGGGAACAGGCAAATCTGTCACCGAAACTGTGGTGAGATCCACGATCGATGCATCGGAGCTGACAAAAGATGCGTCCCGCAAAGTAGCGAGGACCGCGAAAAAGGCGTCAAAGAAGGTTTCGAAGACAGCGAAAGAGGTGCGTGACCGCATCATTGACCGCGGGGAAGAAGCCGTCGCGGGTGTCATTACCGCTGCGGGAACTGCGCGCGACGATGCCCTCGATCTCGAATCAGACGACGACAAATAAGAGAGGTCGCCGACAGGAGCATGCTCTCCCGTCAGCTCTGCCTTCTTCTCTTGCATTCAACGGAGCGAGAGCTCCTTCCTGCCTCTCTCAGTTAGTGCTTTTCGACGGTGACTTCGGGAATGATCGTGATCGCCCCTGTCATCGGGGTGAGACCGCTTAAGCGTTGTGGCGAAAGCACCCTCGCCACATCCTCCGCGCTCATGAGGCCCGCCTCGACCACCAGTTCCGCAATAGATGCGTTCGTGGTCAGCGCCGTGTGCGCGAGCGTCGCGGATGCCGCATAACCGATGTATGGCGTGAGCGCCGTCACGACCCCGACCGAAGACGACACCTGAGCGGCAAGACGGGCTTCATTCGCCGTGATCCCATCGATGCAGTGCACCCTCAGCGTGTAACACGCGTTCTTCAGCCACGCGAGGGACTGCAAAATGCTGTGCGCGATGACCGGTTCAAAGGCGTTCAACTGAAGTTGCCCCGCCTCCGCCGCCGCCGTGACAGTTGCATCAGCACCGATAATACTGAAGGCGACTTGGTTCACCACTTCTGGGATCACAGGGTTCACCTTGCCGGGCATGATCGAGGACCCAGCCTGCCTCACGGGCAGGTTAATTTCGCCGAATCCCGCCTGCGGTCCGCTCGAAAGCAGTCGGAGGTCGTTACAAATCTTCGAAAGCTTAATCGCAGCACGCTTGAGGTGCCCGCTGACGGTCATAAAGATTCCCACATCGCTCGTGGCCTCAATGAGGTCGGCGGCAGTCACCATTCCGAACCCGGTGATCTCAGCAAGGTGGCGGCAAACTGCTGCGGCATAGCGAGGGTCAGCGGTGATACCCGTTCCGATAGCGGTCGCACCCATGTTGATTTCGTTGAGCCACGGAATGGTTTCGCTCAGCCGGTCATAATCTTCGGTAAGAGTGTGAGCGAACCCGTTGAATTCCTGCCCCAGGGTCATGGGAACGGCATCCTGCATTTGCGTGCGCCCCACCTTGAGAACGTGCACAAACTCGGTTCCTTTTCGCGCAAACGCGGCAGTGAGTTTAACGTGCTCCTCTAAAAGCTGTTTCATGCTGATGACCATCGCGGTCTTGATCGCCGTCGGGTACACGTCATTTGTGCTCTGGCTGCGGTTCACATCATCAATGGGATGAAAGTTTGCGTAATCGCCGAACGGCTTGCCCATGAGTTCCAGACAGCGGTTCGCGATGACCTCGTTGGTATTCATGTTCGTCGAGGTTCCCGCGCCACCCTGAATCACGCCCACCATGAATTGGTCGTGCAGATGGCCGTCGATAATCTCTTGGCACACTTGGTCAATCAGATCTGCTTTGCCGGCTGACAGCGTGCCCAATTCCTTATTGGCTCGGGCTGCAGCCTGTTTTACCATCGCGAGTGCCTGAATCAGTTCCGGGTAAACGGAGATTGGCCTTCGCGTGATCGGGAAGTTCTCCCTCGCCCGTTCGGTATGGATTCCCCAATACGCGTTGGCCGGAATCTCCAGCGAACCTACGGAATCTTTTTCACTTCTGGTTGGGCCCTCGTAGTCAACAACGGGCAACGCGCTTGGCGCTTCAGACATCCTGATGATCTCCTTTGACGGTGGATGCACTCACTCTACTCGGGCGCGTTGGCTGAGCAATTCAATGGAAAACCGGAACAATCAGATACACCCCAAAGAGCACCAGTAGACCACACAATCCGAAGAGAATTCTGGCTACCAGCAGCCCCCACCGACCGGACGATGCCTGCGTTTCACGCGCGTGCAGCGCGCTCTCATACAACTTCATACCGAGAGAAGCGATAGTTACCACTGCGCTCGCGGCGACAAGGGAAACCACGGCAACAAGAAGGAACGACTCCCACTCGATCATGTAAGATCCTGATTCTGTGACTCCGAGACCAGTGGTGGCGGCTTCGGTGGCTTCGCACTAGCAATGCTCGGGGGCACTTTGGTCATGACCATCGTGGGTGAATGCCCAACGGTAGGCATTTCTCCCGTGACGTTCTTATGGTTCACCGGATTCTTGCGACCGCGCAAGAACATCAGAATGATCACTGTGGCGCCAACAATGGCGTCCGCAAGAATTCCTATCGGTCCAAGCCTGGCCACAAGCTCCGCGAGTGCCGCCATCACGGCCGCGGCGGGGAGCGTGATGAGCCATGCCATCGTGATTCGACTAGCAACCCGCCATCGCACAGAACCACGCCGTCGACCTAACCCTGCTCCGATGATAGAGCCGCTGGCCACTTGCGTCGTGGACAAGGCGAAGCCGAGGTGGGAGCTCGCAAGAATCGTTGCTGTGGTCGAAGCTTCCGCGGCAAAACCTTGAGCAGGCGAAATGTCAGTAATGCCTGTGCCCACGGTGCGGATGATCCGCCACCCACCAACATATGTTCCGAGTGCGATCGCAAGAGCACACGCTGCGATCACCCAAAATTCTGGGCCAGTTCCCGTGGCCTGAAAACCAGCAGCTATGAGCGTGAGGGTAATAACACCCATTGTCTTTTGCGCATCATTCGTGCCGTGAGCGAGGGAAACGAGACTTGAGGTGAACACCTGGGCCATCCGAAACCGCTGGCGCGTGAGGTGTGCGTGGGGGCCAGCGGTGATCCGATAAGCGATTTTTGTGACGATAAACGCGATCGTCGCCGCGATGAAGGGCGCGAGGAACGCAGGCAAGACAATTTTGCTCAGAAGAATGCCGGGGTCGATCGCCCCAAATCCGGCTCCCACGACAACCGCGCCGATGAGACCACCAAAGAGTGCATGAGAAGAGCTGGAGGGCAAACCGAGGAGCCAGGTCGCCAAGTTCCACATAATCGCACCAATGAGTCCCGCAAAAATCATGGTAGGAGTGATCTGGATGCTGCCGTCACCTTCTCGAATGAGCCCACCCGAGATTGTTCTGGCCACTTCGGTACTCAGAAACGCACCAACAAGGTTCAGGATTGCAGCGATCGTCACAGCGACCCTCGGCTTCAATGCGCCGGTGGCAATGGGGGTAGCCATCGCGTTGGCCGTGTCATGAAATCCGTTCGTGAAATCGAAGAACAGAGCCAGCACGACGACCAGCGCGACCATAAGGGAGATGTCCACTGCGCACGAGTCTTTCATCAGAGAAAGCCGCGGTCAATATGACAGCTGATTCGAAGAGAAAAACCTTTCGCATCCCGTGTTTTCCCTGATGGTTGTTCTTCAATTGATACCCACTCACCCCCTGCATTGGGGGAAGATTAGATGTTCTCAATGCACGGGGGCAGGCTCTAAACTTCGAACGTACCCAAGTTGACATGAATTGTGGGGGTCGATCCTTGGAAGACAACAGTTTTTACGGCGCACCAGCTGGCTGGTATCCAGACCCGTTGGGGCTTCCGCAGCTCCGGTGGTGGGATAGCACGGCGTGGACCCATCAGGTGGCAGAGGCGCGCGCGCCGATGGTCATGCAAGAAACGACCTATGCGTGGCCTGAAGACGAACTCGATGGCCAGCAAGGTAGCCAGTTCCCGGGCGACGAAGACCTCCTCACTCGCCGCGAACGCCGTGAACGCGAACGCCGTGATGGCAATGACGTCGCAGCACCCACCGCTATGACGCTGCTCCAGTTGGAGCCACCGGTGCGCTCCGACATGCAGCAGGATGTTCCAGAGCCTGCGCCCTTCAATCCGTTCGCTTCGCACAGTTCTCAGGCCACCGACTCTGCACCTTCTTGGCACACCCCGGACCCCATGTCCGCTCGGGGCGCAGCCTCCCTTCAAGACGGCGCCGATGCTTTCCCCGCAACCTCCTACTCGGACCAGCAGTACGGGGGCACGTCCTATGCCGAACCGCAGCACCACGGGATGCCCGGTGAGGAATCGGTCTTCAGTGGTTTTGGTTCGCAACCATCGCACCAGACTTTCCCGGAACAGCAACAGGTCTTCGACTGGGCGCCAGCAGCTGACCCGCTGCTTGACCCGCAGTATCAGGCGTACCTGAAGGCGCAGACCGCACCTCACACGAAGGCAACCCACAATGGAGCAGTGTGGACAATCGCCCTCATGCCGCTCATTCAGTTGGTGCTTGGGCTGCTTGTGGTCACCGGATTCGGCACGTCGGATATCTCCACTGTCATGATCGCGCTGTTGATCGCTCCATACCCAATCGCTATTGGTCTCGCTGCCTTCGACCGGCACCAGTTGAAGAAGACTGGTCACGAGGTCACCGCGCACTGGGTGTGGTCAATCTTCACCGCACCGGTTTACCTAGTCGCTCGTTCCATCGCCGCTATCCGTGAATCCGGTGGTGGCTTTGGACCGGTTCTGGTGTGGGTCGCTCTCGGCCTTTTGAACATTGGTGCAGTTGTCGCAGTTCCTGGTCTCGTTCTCGCGACCGTCCCCGCCGTGTTCGCCCAGCAGGCTGAATCATCCATTGAATCTGACGCAGCAATCTTCGGGGCAGACCTCCAGGTAACGTGCCCGACTACGATCCCGCTGCTAGCAGGACAGACCTTCGAATGTTCTGGACAGTCAGTAGGGGAAGAAATTCCGCCCTATGACATCGTGGTGTCCCTCGAAAGAGCCAACTTCTGGATCGGCTGGCATGTAGACGAATGGGGCATCTACACCCTGGGCTAAGCCCAGCGAGTACTGCAACAGTTGAGGGCCGTGACGATTAACGTCACGGCCCTCAGCTGTTAAGGTTTAGCTCACCGCAATCTGTTAGCCACCAAACAAGAGTTCAATGGGGCCACGAGCGAAGTAGATCAGGAACCCAGCCGCGACGATCCACAAGAGCGGTGAGATCCCTTTCGCCTTGCCAGCGAGAGAACGCACAATGACCCACGAGATAAACCCGACGCCAATACCGTTGGCGATCGAATAGGTGAGTGGCATGACAACGATGGTGAGGAAGACCGGGAATCCGATGGAGAACTCGCTCCAGTTGACATCCTTAATCTGCGACACCATCAGTACACCAACGACGACAAGCGCTGCCCCGGCTACTTCCAGAGGAACCACCTGCGTGAGCGGTGTGAAGAACATTGCCAAAAGGAACAGCACCCCCGTCACGACGCTCGCTAGTCCCGTGCGAGCACCTTCTCCCACTCCAGAAGCCGAGTCGATGTATATCGTGTTGGAGGAGCTTGACGTGGCGCCGCCGGCGACCGCGCCAATGCCTTCCACGATGAGAGAAGACTTCAGACGCGGAAAATTGCCTTCCTTGTCAGCCAGACCAGCCTCTTTGGTGAGCCCGGTCAGAGTGCCCACTGCATCGAAGAAGTTCGTAAACACGAGCGTAAACACGAGCATGATGCCCGCAAGCCACCCGATGCGCCCGAACGCTTCAAAGTTGAAAGCGCCGATAAGCCCGAAGTCTGGAACGGCGACAATCGCATCCGGAAGCTGAGGAACGTTGAGGTTCCAGCCCGCAGGGTTCGGCTTTCCGTCCGCGAAGGATGGGCCAAGTTTGAAAATCGCTTCAAGAATGATGGCGATCACGGTGGTTCCAAGGATGCCGATCAGCAGCGCGCCCTTCACCTTACGCGCCATGAGCACGCCCATGATGAGAAGGCCCAGAATGAAGGTGAGCGTTGGGATTGTCGTGATGGAGCCCCCATCACCCAGCTGCACGGGTGGACTGTTCGCGCCACTGGAGCGCACAAAACCTGCATCCACCAACCCGATGAAGGCGATGAACAGCCCGATTCCCACCGTGATGGCGATCTTCAACTGTGCGGGGACCGCCTTGAATATCATCTCCCGCAACGGGGTGGCAGACAGCAGCACAATGATGAGCCCGTTGATGACCACGAGCCCCATAGCTTCTGCCCAAGTCACGTCTTGGACCACACTCACCGCCAAGAAGGAGTTGATTCCCAGCCCGGCCGCTAGTCCAAACGGCAGGTTCGCAACAAGGCCAAACAGAATGGTCATGACCCCGGCGGTGAGCGCCGTCACGGCGCCGACTTGCCCACCATCGAGCTTGCCGCCCAGGACATCCGCTTGCCCACCAAGAATCAGAGGGTTCAGGATGACGATGTAGGCCATGGTCATGAAGGTGACAAGCCCACCGCGAATCTCGCGACTGACCGTCGATTTTCGGAAGGTTATCTCAAAGAAGGAGTCGAGCCTTTCCCGGAAAGTGCTTCCACTGCCCCGCTTTACCGGGTTGTGTTGCGCCCAATCGGTGACCACCTCGGGCGAGGTGACATCCGCACTGTCGTCGTGCTGTGATGCTTCTGGTGATGGAAAAATGGTCGGCTCCTTTGCTTTGATGACCACGTTAAGGGGAACGCCACCACACTATTAGTGAGCATCGGGCGGGCGAAAGAGTAGACCACGTATTTCGGTGCACTTCGGAATGGTTCCGGCGTCAGGTGCCGATGCCGTCATCCGGAATCGCGGGATACCTGACGCGAGAACCGTCGACGACGGCAAAAGGCGTCAACGTGTGAGATTTCACCGAGGTCGCGCTTATGATGTCCTGAACGTTGATGCCGCGCACAATAAGGGCGTCCCCGATCAGGGAGCGATGGCACCGCCACGGCACGGCTTCCGCACACATTATTGCGACCACGCGACTTTTCGCTTCTGCGACCAGATCTTCCACTGCGGTCTCGAATTCAGGAGTCTGCATGTAGTCGGCGTAACCTCGAAACGAGGAGTTGCGCCAAGCAAGGTTCTGGCTCGCTGCAGTGGTATGCCGCAACCCACCCAATTGCTTCATCCACTCGTAGTGGATGTCATGTGCCGGCATGCTCACGCGCAGGGCTGCTTCGCCAAATTGTGTGTTGTGGCGTGATCCCGGAACGGTGCGCACGTCGATGAGTTCATTAACGTCATGCGCTCGCAGCATACTGACGAACTCCTCGAGGGGGTGGGTCGAGTGACCGATGGTGTAGACCGTTGTCGTCATTGTTTCAGTCAACCTCACCGTGGGTACCGGAGCATGGAGGTGGCTCACAGCTTAGAATTGAGGTACGCCGCTGACTGAGTCCACGCAGCGGAGAACACTTTACCGAGACAGTTGGCGAAGATGCGGAGACAGATCGTTGCGTTTGCTCCTCATCCGACACGGTGAAACTCCCGGAAATGTTTTGGGGCAACTTGACACTGCACACCCCGGGCCGGGACTCACCGACGTGGGTATGCGCCAGGCTCGCCTTCTCCTCACCACACTCGCGGATGTCTCCGTGGATGCCGTTTTCGCGTCGACGCTTATTCGAACGCGTCTGACCGCTGCGCCTCTGGCCGAAGCACGACACCTCCCGGTCCAAATCCGTGACGGGTTGCATGAGATTGAGGCCGGCGACCTAGAGTTGCGCAGCGATCACGAGTCAATTCTTCGGTACCGACACACGCTCTACCGATGGGGTTTAGGTGACTTGAGTGCTGCGATGCCGGGAGGGCCAGATGGCCACTCATTCTTCGACAGATTTGACGCGGACATCACTGAAATTTCAGGCTCAGGCGCTCACACCGCAGTGGTCTTCAGTCACGGAGCAGCCATTCGTGCCTGGGTATCAAATCGCGCAAAAAACATCACGCCAATCTTTGGCGCCGAGAATCAATTGCACAACACCGAAGTTGTGATTCTTGAAGGCTCCTCCGTGGAGGGTTGGAACCTGCGCGCCTGGGCGGGCAAACTGGTCTCCGCTAGCCTCGATTCATAATCAACCGGGAGTGTCGACACCAAGACGCTCGCGCCATCTGCCAAGTGTGTTAAGGATTTCGTACTGTGTTGCCTCCTCCAAGTGTCGCAACCTCCACGGTGAGGCATTGTCTTCAATTGCGGCAAGTTTCACGGCACGAGCATCCGGGTCAGAAGAAATAGCGCGAAGCCATTCCTCTTCAGACAGTTCGGGATCGTGTGTGAGCACCCGGACCACCGCCGCGATCTCGGCAAGGAGGCCAGCTTCGCAAAGATCCGTCTCCGAAAAATCGCTGCATTCCAGCGCGTCGTGCAACCATGATGCGCAGTGTCGCACCGTGTCACTGACCGCATCAAACTTCTCCGAAACTCTCGCAGCATGGTCGATCAACGGGGCCCCCATTCGATCTGTGCAACCGCGCAGAGCCACTGTCGCGAGTGCCATGGAAATGCTGCGCTGGACCTCACTCTGCGAAAGGTTGAGAGCTATCGATTGACGCACCGGATCCGCATCTCTGTGAACAGATTCGGGCACCTCGTGTGCTGCGCCGTCAGCATCTCCCCCGCTACCGCTGGATTCTTGCAGCGTCGGTGATTGATCTTCCGCAGCGGAGACTTCGCTGCCCCGATCCTCGAGGTTTTCCGAATCAACGTATCGATGCCGCGACGCTTGCCGCTCACCCCCTTGCCTCAATCTGGATGATCGGTCAAGTGAGTCTGGAAACAGGTAGGTAAAACTGGCGGGTGAAACTTCGGCGAATTGCGTTTCCGGGTCATCCCTCACCGACAGAAAGTCGTGGAGACTAATGCCTGTCCAACCTCCCGCGAGCCATTGAAAATAGTGACGGTGGCCATCTCCCGTGACCGCACTAAAGCCGCCAACAAGGTGGAAGCCTCCGCCAGTGAACCGCGTGTAATAACGCTGTTTATCCGGTTCTTGGAAAGGTGGGTGCGCTTGAGCGTCATCCTCGTCTCCAGTCTCAACGAATAGGTCGAAGTTGATCTCGGAATGAAGTCGAGCAAAAATCTCCCCCTCATAGTTTGACAACGCAATGTCGGCAACGGCGGCACGCTGCTCATTTGTGACTTCAGGCCACTCGAGCGCATCGCCGGCATCGTTAATGACCGCTCGCTTCAGGACCGGATGACTAAGCCAGTCGCTTTGCGCTATATCGATTGACTCGCGCATCATTGTTGCCGGAAGGGCGAATCCTGATTGCGAAGATTCGAAATCCATCATCAGTACTCCAGACTTTTCCAATAGTGAGCGCCGAATTCTATTCAGCGATCCCTCGTCAAGCCCATCGCGAGAAGTCTCTCTCGTGGAGACGCCGAGTTTCGGGTTCGGCGAGAACGGATTGTTTCGAGGTTAGGCTTCCGGCATATCAGTTTCACGTCCCACTTCAGGGGGTAGAAGTTACGAGAGCACTCACCGGTACGTGACCACTTAGGGGACTCGAACTACGTCGTTTACAGCGGTATACAGGATTATGGCTCACCCGACCCGATTCGCCTTTGATGGTGGCGCCGCGACATATGTTGGCACCGCTATTCTGGGCACGCTTATCACCGTATTCACGCTCGGCATCTGTTACCCGTTTGCCTTGGTACTTTTGGAGCGCTGGCGCTGCAAACACACCTTCATTGATGGTCAGCAACTGCAATTCAATGGCAGCGCTGTTGGATTGTTGGGCCGCTGGCTCGTGTGGCTTTTTCTAACCATCATCACGTTTGGCATCTACCTGTTTTGGGTTGCACCCAGAATCCAGAAGTGGAAGACGGTGAACACAACGTTTGCGTCTCCGATTGCGCCGATTTCCTCGTGGGCACCAAACATCCTGCAAACGAACTGAGCCGACGCCGCACACCGCCTAGGCTGGATGTATGAGCGAGCTGCAATCGGGCACCCTCCCAGTCCAAGAGATCGACCCAGTCGCGGTTCTCTGGAACGTTCCGCCTGAGGAACGTGTCGGCAAACCGCTTCTCGTCATGATGCACGGTCTTGGCAGTCATGAGGGCGACCTTTTTGGACTCAATCGCTTTCTCCCTTCCGGTCTCGTCGTCGCTTCCCTGCGTGCGCCACTGAATTATGGGGGTGGCTATGCCTGGTTCGACGCGAACGCACGAAGCGGAGCTGACACCTCGCTACTGGATGCCTCCGTGCGGGGGGTATTGGCTTGGCTCGACAGCCTCGAGCCGGTGCCCAGCGGGCTTGGCTTCATGGGCTTTTCTCAAGGTGGTTGTATGGCTCTGCAGCTAATGAGAGAGGTTCCCGACCGTTGCGATTACGTTGTGCAATTGAGCGGGTTCGTAGCCCCCTCCGCGCACGTTGGCGACGTATCGTTAGGGGCGCGTGAACCACAACTGCCCGTTTTCTGGGCGCACGGGGATCTCGATGACATGATTCCCTCCCAGGCCATCGAAAACACCGGCAGGTGGCTGTCTGCGCACGCCGCGGTAGAAGCGCACCGGTACCCGATGGCACACACAGTGTGTCAAGAGGAATTAGCTGACTTGGTGACGTTCGTGGCAAAGCAGCTAGCAGCCTGAACGATATTCTGAAAGCACGAACGAGGAGCAGTGAAATGACCGACCCTGATTTGGGCGAAATTCTCAAGAAGTCGACGACGATTGCGGTTGTCGGGGCATCATCGAACGAGAAGAAGGCGGCCAACCGCATCCCCCGATGGCTTCTCAACGCCGGGTTTACCGTCATTCCGGTGAACCCCTCTGCAGAAGAGATTCTCGGCCAAAGGGTGTACAAGACTCTTGCTGATATTCCTGTTCCGGTCGATATTGTCGACGTCTTTCGCCCGGCAGGAGAAGCCGAAGGCGTGGCGGAACAGGCCGCGGCGATTGGCGCAAAGACCCTGTGGCTGCAATTAGGCATAACTTCGAACGAGGCACGAGATGTTGCCGAGGACGCCGGAATGAACTTTGTCGAAGACAATTGCCTCGGAGTTACCGTCAACGAACTCGGCATCACAAAGTAGCAAATTGTGACTCTTCGTCAATGGTTCTTTGATCAGAACCTCAAGACCATGAATCTTGCGCATCGAGTTCTGTTGGGTGTCACTCGTGGTCGTCGAGGCTGGACGATCGGCCCCATGCCCGCTGTGGAGCTGCACACGATCGGGCGCAATTCTGGTATCCGCCGATCCACGATGCTCACCTCCCCCGTGCACGGCGACGGCCGTTGGGTGCTGGTTGCGTCGAAAGGTGGCGACGATCGTGACCCAGAGTGGTACCTCAATCTCGTTGCGAATCCGGAGATAGAGCTGACGGTACGCGGTGTCACCATCGCACTGCGAGCACGTACGGCAACGCCAGAGGAGAAGTCCGAACTGTGGCCTCAGATAGTGAAGGTTAATCCGGGATACGCGGGGTATCAGCGCAAGACCGAACGCGAAATTCCCGTGGTCATCTGTGAGGGCGGGCGCAGATCAGGGTAGCCCACACAGTCGCTACTGTCCAGATTAGGGCAGCGTAAGACGGTAACAGGTGATCAAAGAGCATACCCGACCGACTAAGCCCAGGCGCGTGAGTTTTAAGCCAGCCGCACACCGCTAGATTGGATACGGAGGTCTCATGCGCATCGCCATCATCGGAGCCGGAATCGGCGGACTCGTCACCGCCGCGGCACTTCATCGCACCGGTCACGCGGTCACCATCCTCGAAAAAAGACCCCAACCGGGCGCCATTGGAGCTGGTCTTTCGCTGTTTGGCAACAGTTTTGCGGCCCTCGAAAGTGTCGGCCTTGGCGATGTCATCGCGCCACTCATCACCGCTCCGGAATCACCGTTGCGCGCGGGTCAGCGCACAACGGATGGCCGCTGGCTCGTGACCTTGCCCCGCAAGGCAACAAATTCCATGCGAGTGCTGCACAGAATTGATTTACACTCGGCCCTCGCTGACTGCCTTGAGCCGGGAACCCTTCACAGCGGATGCGATGCAACCGTCACCAGTATTGGTCAAGTCAATACCGAGCTGGGCGTACCCGGTGCCGGCAGAGCTGTTTCGAACAAGCCGGGCATGCCGGAGGTAACGATTTCGAGCACCATCGAAGGAGAGGCTGCTGATCCCATTGCGGGAAGCAGCGCAACTTTCGACCTCGTTGTGGCAGCCGATGGCATCCGCAGTTCGACACGAACAGCCATGGGGCTCGATACCGGTGTGCGCTACGCCGGGTACACCGCGTGGCGAGGCGTGACCGACCAACCGGTAAACGTGCACGCAGAAGCCGGCGAGACCTGGGGTCTCGGCCGACGGTTTGGCATCGCGCCGCTTCCCGACGGTCGCGTGTATTGGTTTGCCACCGAAAATTCGACGGAAAAGACCACTCACGAAGACGAAAAAGCGGCCATTCTCAGTCGTTTCGGATCCTGGCACGACCCCATTCGCACCCTTCTTGAGTCAACAGAGACGCGCGCCATTAGTCGCCATGACATTTATGACCTCGCTTCGCCACTAGAGAGCTTCGTCAAGGGGCGCGTCGTGCTTGTCGGCGACGCCGCACACGCGATGACGCCAGATCTCGGTCAGGGCGCTGGGCAAGCCATTGAGGATGCTGCGACGCTTGCTTTGCTCTTGAAAGGAACGCGAACGGGCAGCGATATCGATGCCGCTCTTCGTGTCTACGATCGCACGCGACGAGCACGGAGCCAATGGGTTGCCCGGAAGTCTCGAGCAATGGGAAAACTCGCACAGTGCGACTCCCCGACTCGCGCCTCCCTGCGCGACACTGTGCTTCGGATGACACCCAACACGTTTGTGGGTGCGGCAGCCTCACGCCTGCAGCGTTGGCAACCTCCTCGCGGCACGTGAGCCCAGGCCACGCACTGTCGATCTACGAAGACTGGAACCAAGGCGGGTACACCGACACTTTGTGAGTAAAGCCGTGTGCACTCACCATGGCTCGCACCTGCGCTCGCACTTTGTCGTTCGCGACACCGATGAGGGTAATTGAGGTGAGGGGAAAAGCGCCCGGCACCAAAAATTCGGCAGAGCGAATGGAATCTTCTTCCTCGAAGAACCTTCGCGGCATGCGACCACCGAGCTGATCTGGCGAACTGAACTGGGTAGCCGGATCTGCGGCATCGCCGTCCGTTATCATCGAGTCGCTGCCCGCGCCGCTGACTGAACCAACGAGCATTACGAACTCCGACGCCGGAATGCGCTCAGCATTGTTAGCGAGCCGATAGTTGGCAACCCCACTACGCATGCCCTCCCAGAGAAGAGCGTCAGGCGCGAGAAAAAAGGGCACATACGAGGCGACCGATGCGGCGCCTGCCTTCAGCTCGCGGCGCAGTTCTCGATTATCAGGCGAAGAGATGTCGATTAGAGGATTCGCGCCTGCAGCATCGGAAAGAATCTGTTTTTGGGTGAGTATCGCTTCAAGATTTTTTACGTGCGTGAGGTGAAATATTCTGCGGGTTCCCGTGTCGACCGCCACCTCTTTCGTCGACGAGCTAACGCGCGTAGAGCGCTGCGGTCGTGCCCTCGTCGGCTTAGCAGGCATCCCTTTTGAGTCGACTGATGTTGGCTTGCGCGGCGCGCACGCATCACACCTTTCGGTGTCCAATCCGTGGATGCACTCCGTCATTGTCTCCCCTTGCCACAGCGTGCGGGTATCACTGCAAAGTTAACGTTACGCGTGACCGGCATGGTGCCGTGACCACCACCCTCGACGCAGGGTGTTCACCCCACGAAATGGGGCATGCAGCAACCGTACAGGAACTACTACCGTGGAGCTTGGGTTGGCATCAAGCGAGGGGCTGGTTGCTAGATCCCAGGGGGAACAATGTCGATCGATACGCCGAGTACGGTGATTATCGCTGGGTGGTATCCAGATCCAACAGATAATACTCAAGCTCGCTGGTGGGATGGCACCGAGTGGGGTTCGGCAACGCGCCCGCGCCAAACAGAGGCACCGCCCAAGCCTGCCGAACCCGTGCATCACAACCGTTACTTCTCACCCGTGCCTCTTCGGACTGAGGCAGTCCTGCCGCCTATCGACCCGTATCGCCCGCTCAATCGTCGTGACGACTCTCAAGGTTTTGTTTCGATGGGTCTGAAGCCGGTCATAAAGTTCACCCCGACGCGCGCATATACGGGCTCAGTGTGGGCAATCGCCACAATGCCAATCTGGTCGACCATCGTCGTCTTGGCTCTGACCATAATCCTTGGGGACCTTTATACAACTTTTTTGATCTCCATCACCAGCGTCACTGTGTTGGTCATTCTGATCGCTTTCGCGATTCATGATCAGAAAAGGATGCTGAACTCTCTGCATCCAAAAGCAGCATCGCCTTGGTGGATGATACTGAGCCCGCTCATCTACCTGATTGTGCGTGGCGTGCATGTGAGCCGAACTGTCGGACACGGGTGGGCTCCCCTCATTGTGTTCCTCATTTGCAGCTTCGTTCCCGCGGCAGCAATACTCGCCTTCGGGGCTCTTTCCGCGTTCGTCCTCTCACTTCTCGGCTGACTCTCTCACGGCGTAACACCCCAACGAACGGGTAACGTGAGGACTTGTGACCTTTACCGCGCCCTCGCCGTTCACCACTCGTCCAACGCTTCGGGGCAGTTTCGGGATGACGGCATCCACTCACTGGTTGGCTACGGCTTCAGGGCAAGCAGTGTTGGAGCGCGGCGGCAACGCGTTCGACGCCGCAGTGGCCTGTGCCTTCGTCTTGCAGGTTGTTGAACCCCACCTCAATGGACCGGGCGGCGACCTCGTCGGAATTTTTGCCACAGCTGCAGAGCCCGGTGTGCCGGTCGTTCTCATGGGGCAGGGCCCAGCCCCTGCCAATGCGACGATCGAACACTTCCGGTCGGAGGGGCTCACGCTCGTTCCTGGTGCCGGTGCCTTAGCTGCCGCGGTACCGGGGGCTGTCGAAGCCTGGCTCATGCTTTTGCGCGATCACGGCACGTGGGAACTCAGCGATGTGCTTTCCTTTGCTATCGGCTACGCCCGTGAAGGTCACCCACTTTTAAATCGCGTCGCCGCGACCATCGCGCGAGTCGCACCTCTTTTTGAGGACCACTGGCTTACCTCGGCTGCGCTTTGGATGCCGGAGGGAATCGTGCCCGTTGCCGGCGCGCTGTTCACCAACACCACCCTTGCCGCGACCTACCAGCGACTGGTTGACGCGGCCACAGGCACCACGCGCGCGAGCCGCATCGATGCGGCCAGAAACGCCTGGTCGCAAGGCTTTGTCGCTGCTGCCATCGACAATTTTGCACTGACCACACACCGTCACTCGACCGGTGGGGACCACTCCGGCGTGATCACAGCCGACGATGTTGCAAACTTTCAGGCGAGCTACGAAAACGCCGTCACGTTGGATTTTCGAGGAGTCACTGTCGCGAAAGCGGGCGCATGGAGCCAAGGTCCGGCACTCCTGCAAATGCTGAGCATTCTTGACGGCTATGAGGATGAGCGTCTCGACCCTTCGACTGCACGCGGAGCACACACCATCCTTGAGGCAGAGAAACTGGCTCTCGCTGACCGTGAGGCGTACTACGGCGACTCTGTCGAAACACCGCTCGCCGAGTTATTGTCGACTGGCTACGCCGACACCCGCCGCCGGCTCATCGACGAACATGCTTCCGCCGCGTTTCGACCAGGGGCCGTTTCGGGGCACGTACCTTTTGTTCCAGAACTCACGGTCGCAGAGGATCTACCCGTCATCGAGTCGGCCGGGCAACGTTACGTGGGTCAGCACGCCGCAGGCGAACCGACCGTAAATATCTCTGGAGAGACGCGGGGCGATACCTGCCACCTGGATGTCGTTGACCGGTGGGGCAACATGGTTTCAGTCACGCCATCCGGCGGTTGGTTGCAGTCTTCACCGACAGTTCCAGAACTCGGCTTCTGTCTCGGCACTCGACTGCAGATGACCTGGCTCACACCGGGTTCGCCATCGTCGCTGCAACCCGGCAAACGCCCCAGAACGACGCTCACGCCCACCCTCCTTCTGAAAAATGGCCGAGCTGCCGCGACCTTGGGTTCCCCGGGCGGCGACCAACAAGACCAGTGGCAGTTGCCTTACCTCCTGCGCACCATCGTCGGCGGGTACTCGCCCCAAGAGGCAATCGACGCACCAACATTCCACACGACCTCTATGCCGGACTCGTTTTGGCCCCGCACATGGCAACCAGGTGGTGCTGTGGTCGAGGATCGATTGGGTGAGTCCGTAATCAACGATTTGGAATCGCGTGGGCACGTCGTCACGCGTGCAGGCGACTGGACGCTCGGCCGCCTCTCCACCGTGGGGGTCGAGCCGGATGGCCAGTTTTATGCAGCGGCGAACCCGAGGGGTAATCAAGGTTACGCTGCTGGGCGCTAGATCACTTCGCCCTGATCGAGGAGATAGTCACCGCTCAGCGAAAATTCTCGTCGAAACGTAGTCTGGAGGGATGGACCTCACCGACATTCCGCTCACCACAATCGATGGCGAAAGCACCAATCTGAGTCAGTTCGCTGGCAAGGCGATCATGATTGTCAATGTGGCCTCAAGGTGCGGATTCACGCCGCAGTACGCGGTACTCGAGAGCCTGTACAAGAAGTACCGTGATCGGGGTTTCACCGTTCTCGGCTTTCCCAGCAATCAGTTTATGTTTCAAGAGCCAGGAAGTGCCGACGAGATCAAAGATTTCTGCACGCTGAACTACGGCGTGACTTTTCCACTTTTTGAGAAGATTAATGTCAACGGCAGTACACAGCACCCGCTCTTCGCGGAGTTGACGAAAGCCAAGGATGCGAGCGGAAAAGCCGGAATGGTCAAGTGGAACTTCGAAAAGTTCCTCGTTTCACCCGACGGAGAAGTTCACCGTTTTCGATCTACGGTCACGCCGGATGCGCCAGAGATTGTTGACGCTATTGAAAAGGCACTCCCCCGCTAGCTCAGAGGGTCACCAGATGTTGTCACCGCGCAAGGACGCGTCGGCCCCACCATCGATATAAATCGTCTGGCCGGTTACGTGCGTATTTTCTTCGCTCACCAACCATGCCATGAGATCCGCAATCACTTCAGGCTTTTGGTGATAGTTAAGCGGCATAGGAACTGCCCCATCCACCATCGCGCGACCCTGGTCACTCGACAACAATTCGGTCGTCATGGGGGTCAGCACGGTTCCAGGCGCGACCGCATTCAGAGGGATATTCGCGCCAGCCCACATCGGCGTGATGCTCTCACGGCGCACCCATCGGCTCAGAGCACGCTTGCTTGACGGGTAGTTGAGGTATCCCGTCTCGGGTCCTCGCTGCGCAAGCGCATCACCGATTTCACGAGCCTTTGCTTCGTTTCCGGCCAGCATGGCATCCACCAAATCATCGGATACCGGCTGCAACGTTGCCATCGAGCTGACCACGACAGCGCGGGGAGAGTCACTTGATGCTAAAGCAGGCTGCAGAGCGGCGAGAAACTCCGTTACTCCAAAAAAGTTCACCGCTACCGTCAAAGAGGTGGGCGCGGCGATTCCTGCCGCAGCAATCACGGCATCCACGGTACCGCCGGCGGCAGAAATGGCTTCCTTCGCTGCAACCACGCGACCGTCCGGTGTCGACAGGTCTGCCTGAACATCCGCATTCTTCAGGTCGACCCCAACCACCCGATATCCACGGTCTTTCATTAGCTGCGCAGCGGCAGCGCCGATTCCCGAACCAGCCCCGGTTACCACAATTGTTCTCGTCATGAGTTCAGCGTAGGTAGCTTTCATTCCAAAGACCTGTACGACAAGAATCCTGATCGCTCAATACGTCGCAACCGCGCATGCCGACATGAAAACACCTCGCTTTATCGATAGCCTAGTGAGTGCGACACCCCTGTCTTTGGGGGCGCGAGAGTCAGGATGCCTGAATAGAATCAAGGGGTCCTCTTGAGCTCGATAATTTGGAAGGGAGACTTAGCTATGGCTTCAGACCAGACACCGTCTGTACCGGCTGGCTGGTATCCCGACCCGTATGGAGCCGCAGAGATGCGCTGGTGGGACGGCCATAACTGGACGGATTCCGTTCACCCTCCCGCTGCGCCCACCGCCACTTCGCCGACTCCCGAACCCGTTTTTACGCCTGAGCCAGAGGCTGCAGCAACGTCTGCCCCGCTGCCCTTACCGACTCCAGTGCCAACACCGGTTACCGTCGAGACACCGGCACCGCCGAAACCTTCGTTGCCGGTTCTTGCCCCGCCTCTCCCCAATAGTTTGCTCACCGATGATCTGCTCGGCGCGCCAACGCCCGCGCCACAGCCCGTGGCGCCCCCCCTCGAGCGAGCTTCCGAAACTGCAACTTCTACACCGGCAGCCGTCCCCTTAGTGGAGCCACCGGCACCTCAGCTTGCCGCGCCAGATCTCGAGAAGGCGCTGTCTGAGACACCACAGGAAAGCGCACCGACTGGGGACACTGACAATCTCGCCATTGAGTCACAGCGACGTTTGCCGTCTCGTCGCGAAATGCGCTTGCGGAACGAGCTCGAGGCCGGAAAAATAGCGCAAGACTCCACGCCGTCAGAATTTGAGTCCCTCAAGGACGCCGAGGGTGACTCCCCAACCGAAGTAGCAGCACGAGCTTCAGCAGTGCCTGCGTCAACGGCACCAGCGCCCACGACAGCGACACCATCGGTGCCGGACTCAGCGGCTCCAACGGCCTTTGACTGGCTGCCCGGCGGAAGTGCTGGAGGGTTCAACTCCACCCCCACCGCTCTCCCCCCGACCGATAACTCCGAATCCGGTTTCCCTCCACTGGGAACACCAGCACGGCCAACCCCGGTTAGCTCGTCCGGCGTGATCGATGTCTCTGGGGCAAAGCCCGCTGCCCCGGATGCGTGGGCGCAAGCAACGAGAGTCACCACAGCGCCCATCCAGAACACCCGATTGACCGCGACGCGCATGGCCACTGTCTCCAGTTGGTTCCTTGCCCTCATGCCGCTTTTTGCCGGCATCCTCTCCGTCAGCGCGGTAAAGGGTCAAGAGAACTACCCGCGCTACATTCCTGAATTCATCGAATGGTGGATGCTCGTCGGCGGCGTGATTGTAGTTCTGTACCTGGTGACGTTGGTGCTCGCAGCTACTGACCGTCGCAAACTGGACTGGGCCGGCTACAACCAACCAGCACACTGGGCGTGGGCGCTTCTGGGTGCTCCCGTGTACCTTCTCGTGCGCACAATTTCCGTCAAACGCGAGACTGGCCGCACGTCAATCCTGCTCCTGGTGTGGTTACTTCTGACTGCGGCACTTGTCGGAGCTTGGTTCGCTGCAAGCTCCTTCATGCCAGAACTGGTCGCTCAATACACTCTTCCATTCCTGTGACGGCTGGAGCGGTGATTCATCATCGCTCGAACTGAGCGTTCGACTGCACGGTCATTCACACGTCACGGTGCTCTATACGGCACGGAAGTGGATACTGAGCCAACGACCGAGAGCAAGCAGAAATAGCTCGTTAAACGGTGCGGAGGCGGTAGCTAAGTTGACTTCGATGGCTGCGAACCTACCCCCGTATTTTCGCTGCCGACCTGAGTCTGCCACCGCCTCCGGGTATCCCCCGTTTTGCGTAGTTTCACAGTAATCGAAAGTTCTCAGCGACTTCTGCCCCCAGAGAGGGGCACGCGCAATGCGCGAGAGGTCAACCGAGATAGTCCCGTAGCACGACCGCCTGGTTTTCGAGCTCACTGTGAGCACTGTAAATCAGAGTCACGACATCCCGCTCTCGCACAATATCGCGAAGTGCCGGAACCTCCGAATTGTGGTCGAGCTCAGCACGGTAGCGAGTCTGAAACTCTGCCCATTTTTCATCCTCGTGGTTGAACCATTTTCTCAACTCCGTGGATGGCCCAATTTCTTTGAGCCACTCGTCGACGCATGCTTTCGCCTTGCTCACGCCTCGCGGCCACACTCTATCCACGAGAACTCGATAGCCGTCTTCGCGCCCTGGTGGTACGTACACCCGCTTTATGTTCAAGGACATAACTCCACGATGCCACTCGAGCCTCGTCGACGCTAGCGTGGAGACATGACCGAAGAAACCGCTGCGCCACCATTCACACTGATTGACAACCTCAGGAGCCTTTCCCCTATCCCTGACTCCGGGCTTGGGCACACCACCGCTCTCACGCACGCTGATATGAGAGTCGTGGTTCTCACCTTCTCTGCAGGGCACGTTTTGAAAGAACACCGCGCACCCTTCCCGCTACTCATGCAGGCACTCGACGGCGAGCTTTTGGTGCGCGCGGGCGCCAGTGAGACTCGACTTGTTCCCGGCGCAGTGCTCCGGCTGAACGCAGGGCTCCCTCACGAAGTCGAGGCGGTAGCCCCTTCGAGACTCATGCTCACGCTCGTCACAAAAATTTAGTCAACGCACTTAGTTACGTTGTGGCATTAATTTCGTCACGCAGCAACGCCATAAGCGCCTCTAGCTGCACATTCGACTCCGCAACAACCTCGACATCCGATCCGTCCAGCGCGCGAGCGGCGAGTCCGGCCTTGCTGTCGATGAGCTCAGCGATCTTCGCATCAATTGTGTGCGCCGCAATGATGCGCCACGCGGTAACCGGTTCCGACTGACCGATTCGGTGCACGCGGTCAATTGCCTGAGTCTGCTCTGCGCTCGTCCACGAAAGCTCCGCCAGTACCACGTTGGATGCCGCTTGAAGGTTCAAGCCGACACCGGCCGCCGTCAAGGATGCGACCGCAACCGCAACGTCCGGATCGTTCGCAAAAGCGTCAATCTGCTGCTGACGGAACACGCTGGTCTGATCACCTCGAATGGAAATCGATTTCAAGTTGTGTTTCGCGAAGTGCTCTTCAGCAGCATCCATCACATCGATGTGCTTCGCGAAGAACACCACCTTACCCACGGATCGAGCCAACTGAAGGGTGTAGTCAGCGGCGAGCACTGCTTTTGCCTGGCCGATTTTACGAACCATGGTGAAAACATTTTCGCCGGTCTTTTGCGCCTCCGACTCTTCGAGCTCCGCGTGCGCAACAACGCGGATAAGGTCCTCCTGGGCGCCATCCGGTTTGGCTGAAAGAACGCGCCGGTACTTCTCCATCAAGCGTGCAGTCAACGCGGCCTCGGCCTTGTGAATGCTCCGCCCAAGTTCGTCGTCGAGTTCCACCGGCAGATCGGCAACGCGGCGAGCCGGAATATCCGCTGCGACATCGATTTTTTTACGTCGCACGATCCCCATTTCAATAACCGACTTACGTGCCTCCGCAAAAAAGCCAAAGTCTGCGGGCGTTAATCCGTTTGCCTCAAGTTTGGCCATCAGGCCCGCTAGTGGCTTCTTGTCATCGATCCAGCCGAGGTACTGCCAGATTGCCCTGAAATCCTCAATGTCGTTGATCAGCGGTGTGCCAGTGAGCGCCATCATGAGCGCGTTGGGCTGTGCCGCGCGAATGAGTTTGCTGAGCGCAAGTACGTGTTGTGATCGCTGGGAGGCGAGGTTCTTGATGAAGTGAGCCTCATCGACGACCATGCCTTTAAAGCCGAAGCGACCAAGCCAACCAACGTGACGGTCGAGCACCTCATAATTGACGACCACGACATCGCTAAAAGCGTCAACGTCCTTCCCATCACCATGCACGACTGTGACGGAACGATGCGGTGTCCACAATTCGACCTCGCGCGCCCAGTTGGTTTTCACGACGTTCGGAACCACAGCTAAGAACGGGTACGAGTGCGAAACGGATGCCGCCAGCAACGCCTGCGCTGTCTTGCCAAGCCCGGGCTCATCCGCGAGCAGAAACGTGCGATGGCCCCTCTTGACCTCGGCCAGGAACCTAGCCTGATGCCGCATGAGGTCGGGACTCCCCGGCACGATAAGCGATGCTGCCTCCGGCAGAGCCATCGTGGCCGCACCGCCTCCAGCGCCATACTCGAATGCTCGAAACAGGGGCTCGAGTAGCTCCCAGTTAGCCAGACGATTCGTCGGAGCAGCTTTTTTCGC
>JBDSUT010000044.1:0-7068 GCA_039927595.1 Terrimesophilobacter sp. | reverse complement strand
GGTTCAGGCGACGGTGAGAAGGCAACCGACTTCAAGTCGGCAGCCACGATCATCAACGGTGGCGGAGTTGTGGACTATGACGGCTACTCCGGTGGCATCAAGTTCGACAGCGCCGGCGACCCGACGGAAGCGACCATCGGTATCTTCCAGTACGACGCAACCAACCACCACAAGCGCATCAACTAAGTAGTTGACGCACTGACGTGAGGAAGGCCCCGACCGCAAGGTCGGGGCCTTTCGCTTTGCCTCGCGCGCTACAGGAGGTTACGCCGCGTCTGCGCCGAGCGTTCCGAGGTAGAGGCTGATCACCTTGGGATCGTTCATGAGATCGCGTCCTGTGCCCGTGTATGCATCCTTGCCCTGATCGAGCACGTAGGCACGGTCACAGAGCTGCAGACAGCGCCGCGCGTTCTGCTCGACCATGATGGTGGTCACGCCCGCACGGTTGATGTCAGACACGCGAATGAAAGCCTCGTCCTGGCGCACCGGCGAAAGCCCAGCAGAGGGCTCGTCGAGCAGCAACACGTGTGGGTCCATCATGAGCGCGCGCGACATGGCAACCATCTGGCGTTCTCCGCCAGAAAGGGAACCGGCACGCTGCTTGAGTCGCGGGGAGAGCTCCGGGAAGATACCACTGACGAACTCAAGTCGCTCGGTGTAGACCTTCGGGTTCTGGAACAGCCCCATCTGAAGGTTCTCTTCGATGGTGAGGCTCGGGAAGACGTTGTTGTTCTGAGGAACATAACCAACCCCCCGCGCCACCAGCTTGTTCGCTTTCAGACCCGTGATGTCTTCGCCATTGAGGCGAATGTGGCCACCACGAATTTTGACCTGACCGAAAATCGCCTTCAGCAGCGTGGATTTTCCGGCACCGTTTGGGCCGATAATTCCAATCAGTTCGCCCTGCCTTGCGGTGAGCGAGCAGCTGTTGAGGATGTTGACCCCGGGAAGGTAGCCGGCGGTCAGATCATCGACCTCGACTACGAGGGGAAGTGCTTCTTTGTCACTCACTTCTTCTTCTCCTTCACGTCGGGCAGGCTAATGCGGCCCGTGACAACACCAAGATCAGTGTCAAGGTGGCTACCAAGGTACGCGTCGATCACCGCAGGGTTTTTCATAACCTCGTCTGGCGGGCCCTCCGCGACGATGCGACCCTCCGCCATCACGATGACCCAGTCAGAAATGTGGCGCACCATGTGCATGTCGTGCTCGACGAAGAGCACGGTCATGCCGTCTTCTTTGAGACCAAGAATGTGGTCGAGAAGCGACTGAGTCAACGCTGGGTTAACGCCAGCCATGGGCTCGTCGAGCATCACCAGCGTTGGTTCGCTCATAAGCGCCCGAGCCATCTCCAGCAGCTTGCGCTGCCCACCGGAAAGGCTGGCCGCGAAGTCATCCTTCTTGGTATCGAGCTTGAAGCGCTCCAGCAGCTTGAGGGCGCGCTCTTCGATGTCCTCGTCTTGCTTCCTCCACAGCCACGGAAGCATCGAGACCCAGAAGTTCTCGCCTTTCTGGTCCTTTGCTCCGAGCTTCATGTTCTCGAGCACGGTGAGCATCGCGAGAGACTTCGTGAGCTGGAACGTGCGAACCTGACCCATGCGGCTGGCCTTAAACGCCGGAACCCCGGCAAGCGATTTGCCGTCGAAGCTCCACGTGCCAGTGTCAGGCTTGTCGAAACCAGTGAGCAGGTTGAAGAACGTGGTCTTTCCTGCACCGTTCGGCCCGATGAGCGCCGTAATGGCGTTGCGCGGGATTTCGACGTGGTCGACGTCGACGGCTTTTAGGCCACCGAAGCTCCGTGAGACGTTATCCGCAATGATGATCGGATCGACCTTGGCAACACCAGGGCGAATCTCACCAACGTGAAGACCAGTCGAACGATGTGTGTTGGTATTAGCGGGCATTGAAGGTCAACTCCTTCTTGTTGCCGAGGATTCCCTGCGGCCTGAATATCACAATCAGCATGAGGGCGACACCCACAAGGATGAACTTGAAGACACCCGCTTGTGCGCTCGACATGAAGGGCAAGAAGCCCGCGTCCACCATGCGGGGGAGCAGGTTCGACAGGAACGACATGATGATCCAGAACAAGACAGATCCGACCACGGGTCCGAAGATCGTTGCCGCTCCACCAAGGAGCAATACCGTCCACAGGAAGAACGTGAGCGAGGGAACGTAGGCACCGGGGACCACTGCTGACGGAAGGGCGAAGACCACACCACCGAGCGATCCGAAGATGCCACCGATGATGAGCACCTGCATCTTGTAGGAGAACACGTTCTTTCCGAGGGAGCGCACGGCATCCTCATCCTCACGAATGCCCTTGACGACACGACCCCATGGGCTACGCATGAGCAGCCAGGTAAGCAGAATCACGACGGCAAGAATCAGGATGCCGAAGATGCGCACCCACCACTCAGTCTCGTTGTACGTGAAAGGGCCAAACCCGTAAGTCCCCTGCGGGATCGGGTTAGCGGCCCGGAAGCCTTCGTGGTACCCGCCCAGACCATCAGCAGAGTTCGTGAAGTCGTCGAACACCGTGGTCTGGAACAGCAACCGCACAACTTCTGCGGCCGCAATGGTGGCGATCGCCAAGTAGTCTGCGCGCAATCTCAGCGTGGGAATACCCAAGATGAAGGCGAAGACGACGGACGCCGCCATTCCGACAAAGATTCCGACCCACCAAGGAAGCCCGAAGCTCAGGATAGAGATCGCGTAACCGTAGGCGCCAAGCGCCATGAAGCCGGCCTGGCCGAAGTTAAGCAGACCACCGTATCCGAAGTGAATCGCAAGGCCGACAGTGGCAATTGCGTACGCAATCGTTTCTGGGCTGATGATCCAAACGACGGTGTTCGAGAGAATTGCATTCCAGTCCATGAAAACTCCTTAACCTATTCTCTCGCTGCGGCCGAGGATGCCCTGCGGACGGATCAACAGGACCACAATCAACACGAGGAACGCGCCCACGTACTTGAGATCTGACGGGATCCAGAGCGTAGACAACTCGACAAGCAAACCGACGATGATCGAACCGAGAAGCGCGCCGTAGGCGGTGCCAAGCCCACCAAGAACGACGGCGGCGAAAACGAGCAGCAAAATCTGCCAGCCCATATCCCACTTAATGCCGGGTCGGAAGTAAGCCCACAGCACTCCAGAGAGGCCAGCGAGAGCCGAACCGAAGATCCAAACAAAACGCACGACGCGGTCAACATCGATGCCGGAGGCAGCCGCGAGTGACGAGTTATCGGCGATGGCTCGAGTTGCCTTACCGGTCTTCGTTTTCTGCAGCCAGTAGCCCACCAAGACCAACATGACGATGCTGACGCCCATGCTGATCATGTCGGTGACCGAGAGTGCGATCGGACCGAGAATGTTAATCTTCGTCGAACCTGCATCCGGAAGCTGATACGTCTTTCCACCATAGAAATACTGGTAGATGTACCGCAGACCGAGCGAGAATCCGATGCTCACAATCATGAGTTGTTCGACGCTCAATCCCTTGACGCGCAGTGGTTTCCACAGAGCGACGTCTTGAGCCCAGCCCAGTGCTCCGGTGAGAATCACCGCCAACGGGATCGCTATCCAGAACGGCCACGCCATTATGACACCGAAGGTCAGAGCCATCAGCGCACCGAAGGTGACCATTTCGGCGTGCGCGAAGTTCGAGATTCCGGTAGTACCGAACACGAGAGACAACCCGATAGCAGCCAAGGCGAGCATGAGGCCGAAGTTCAGACCGCTGATAGCCCGGCTGACAAACTGGTCAAAAAAGCTCACCGTTTCGCGAACACCCTGACCGAGAAAGAAGTTCACGGTCTTGTTATTAGTCAACCCGAATTCGGCCTTGATTGTTGCGCCCTGTTCGGTGATGGTGAGGCGATCGTTTGCTTCAGCGCTGACGATCACACCCTTAGGGAGCGTCGATTCGACCAAGGTGATGTCGTATTCCTTCTTTTCGGGAACACCGATTCTCCACTGGCCTTTCTCGTTGGTGAGGGCCTCCGCGGTGTAGCCGCCGCCGGAAACAATGATCTTCACCTTGTCGAGAGGCTGGTCGTTGTATTTGACGTTACCGCTGAAGATGAGGTCATATTTGTCGGTGTTTGTGTCGTCAGCGTGAGCCGCAGACACCCCCGTCATCAGAAATGCAAGGGCAGCCAGGAGGGCTGCAAACAGGAGAACAACCCGTCGCCCCACGAGGGAGCGAGACCGTTGAGATGAAACCACGAGACCTCCAAGACGGACCAGGGGGAAAAGATGAGGGCATCTCGGGTGCTGGCTGCCGTCATCGTTGACAGTACCTGCCGATTATGTCCTATCTCGGCCCATCATTTCCACACGAGATACCGGATGAAGAGCATGCCCCCTCACCAATGGAGGGTTAACGCTACGATGAATATCCCGTAATCAGCGTCGAATTCGGCCCTATCATTACGGCCGATAACGATTCACTAACCTCACGTTTCGGAGACTCCATGGAGCAGCACGACCCGTTTGGATTCACTGGACTCACCTACGACGACGTCATGCTGTTGCCCGGTTATACCGATGTCATCCCCAGTGAAGCCGACACAACGTCAAGGCTGACCCGCAACATCCGAGTGGCAACCCCACTCATCTCTGCTGCTATGGACACCGTGACCGAAGGCAGGATGGCCATCGCCATGGCCAGGCTCGGCGGACTCGGCATCCTGCACCGCAACCTGTCGATCGACGACCAGTCCGCATTCGTCGACAAAGTGAAGCGCAGCGAATCAGGCATGATCACCAACCCGGTCACCACCACTCCCGACGCGACCGTTGCCGAAGTGGATGCCCTGTGCGGCCATTTTCGGGTATCCGGGCTCCCCGTAGTGGAGGGCGACGGCAAGCTCGTCGGAATCATTACCAACCGTGACATGCGCTTCGTCTCGAACACGGACAAACAGACAGCGCTCGTGCGCGACATTATGACGCCCATGCCGCTCATTACCGCGCCCTCAGGTATTTCTGCCGACGACGCCATCGCGATTCTCGCCAAACACAAGATCGAGAAGCTTCCTCTCATCGATGCGAGCGGCAAACTGACCGGACTCATCACGGTCAAAGACTTCGACAAGACCGAGAAATACCCCAACTCAACCAAAGATGATGAAGGTCGCTTGCGCGTGGGCGCAGCCATCGGGTTCTTCGGGGACGCCTGGCAACGTGCCGGCGCACTCGCCGATGCTGGAGTCGACCTCATCGTCGTTGACACCGCAAACGGTGAATCCGAGGGCGAAATCAGCATCATCCGCCGCCTCAAAGCCGACTCCGCCTTCAACAACATCGACATCATTGGTGGCAACGTCGCCACGAAGTCCGGAGCCCAGGCTCTGATCGATGCTGGCGCGGATGCCGTGAAGGTCGGTGTAGGCCCCGGCTCCATCTGCACCACCCGAGTCGTTGCCGGAGTCGGAGTACCGCAGGTTACCGCCGTGTACCAGGCATCGCTTGCCGCGCGCGCCGCAAACATTCCGGTCATCGCGGATGGCGGCTTGCAGTATTCGGGTGACATTGCCAAAGCGCTCGTCGCGGGAGCGGAGTCCGTGATGCTCGGCTCGCTGCTCGCCGGCACCGATGAAAGCCCTGGAGACATGCTGTTCATCAACGGAAAGCAGTTCAAGTCGTATCGAGGCATGGGCTCGCTCGGTGCCATGCAGACTCGGGGCAAGCAAACCTCATACTCGCGCGACAGGTACTTTCAGGCCGATGTTTCGCAAGACGACGCCCTCATCGCCGAAGGAATCGAAGGCAAAGTGGCCTATCGCGGGCCCGTCGGCACGGTCGTCTATCAACTACTCGGTGGTCTGCGGCAGTCCATGTTCTACACGGGTGCTCACACCATCGAAGAGCTGCGGGCCAAAGGCAAGTTTGTGCGCATCACCGCAGCGGGGCTCAAAGAATCGCACCCGCACGACATCCAAATGGTGGTTGAGGCGCCCAACTACCGCCACTGACTCGGGGCGGCTGTCAGACTGCCTGCGTGGCGGTGTGGGGTGGATTGTGGGGTCTCCGCCCATGGAGGCCCGCCGCACCCGAGACCCCACAATCCATTCCAAACCTCGAGTGCTGGTCGTCATCCGCCTGCCGTGAGTCACTGGCGGGTGCTAGGACGGGTGTAGTCTGGTCGGCTGGCCAACGGCGGGCTCCCGTGAAGCGGGATTGAACCGCACGAGGAAATGGTCATGGGTTATATCGACGTCAACGGGGTTTCCCTGTCGCTGCCGGATGGCCGTCCCCTGCTCGATGACGTGAGTTTTCGGGTTGGTGAGGGCACCACGAGCGCACTCATTGGCGCGAACGGTGCGGGCAAGACAACGCTCTTGCGCATCATCCGGGGCACGCAAAAGGCTGATGAGGGAGCGATTTCGATCGACGGTAACCTGGGAGTGATGGACCAGTTCGTTGGCCACCTGCGCGACGAATCCACGGTGCGCGACCTTCTCGTGTCTGTTGCCCCCGCACGCATCCGATCCGTGGCAACAGCACTCGATCGCAGCGAGGTTGACATCATCGATGACGACACGCTGGACCACCAGATGGCGTACGCGAGCGCGCTCGCCAACTACGCGGAGGCAGGCGGGTACGACCAAGAGACGGTGTGGGATCAATGCACAATGTCGGCCCTCGGGGTGCCGTTCGATCGCGCGCAATACCGCGCAGTGACATCTCTCTCGGGCGGCGAGCAGAAGCGACTCGTGTTGGAGGCACTGCTGCGCGGGCCGGATGAGGTGCTCTTGCTTGATGAGCCAGACAACTACCTGGATGTGCCGGCCAAGCGCTGGCTCGAAGACCAACTGCGGGCAACCAAGAAAACCGTGTTGCTCGTGAGCCACGACCGGGAGCTGCTTGCCCGCGCGGCCGACCGCATCATCACCCTCGAACTTGGCGGCGCAGGGGCAACGTCGTGGACGCACGGCGGCAACTTCGGCACCTACCACGAGGCTCGCCGCGCCCGCATGGATCGGCTCGATGAACTGCGCAGGCGATGGGATGAGCAGCACGTGAAGCTTCGTGCATTCGTTGCGGCCATGAAAGTTAAAGCGG
>JBDSUT010000043.1:0-6894 GCA_039927595.1 Terrimesophilobacter sp. | reverse complement strand
CCCCGCACAGCGACGCAGCCTCGCCGCACCACACCAGCTAGATGAGGAGGATCACCAGTGATTAGGTACACCATTAAGCGCCTACTACAAGTGGTTCCAGTCTTCCTCGGCACTACCTTCCTCATCTTTGTCGTTGTCTTCGCGCTGCCAGGCGACCCCATCGACGCGCTGGGTGGTGGCCGGGAATACGTGTCGGAATCCGTGAAGAATGAACTTCGGCAGCGATACAACCTTGATGACCCGCTGGTGGTTCAGTACGGCAAATACATGCTTAATCTTGCCCAGGGTGATCTAGGGCAGGACTTTCAGGGTCGAGAAGTTTCGAGCATTATTGCCAGAAACTGGCCCACCAGTATCGCCCTCGGAATCACCGCGTGGGTGATTCAGATAGTCATTGGAATCCCTCTCGGAATCTGGGCTGCGCTTCGGCGTGGCAAGCTACCGGACAAAATTGTTGCCGTACTGACGACACTTGCTTTTGCGGTGCCGGTCTTTGTTGTGGGGTACCTCACCCAGATCTACCTCGGGGTTGAGCTGAAGTGGTTCCCGGTGGCCGGCGTCTCCGCGGGCTGGCCGGTGTCCTTCATACTGCCCGCCACCGTCTTAGCGATTGTGGGGTTGGCAGCGACAGCGCGACTGACCCGGACGAGTCTCATCGAAAACTTGAGTACGGACTACGTGCGAACAGCGACCGCAAAGGGAATTCCCCGATCACGGGTTGTCATGAACCACGCACTGCGAAACTCACTTATCCCGGTCGTCACCTTTCTCGGAATTGAGTTCGGGGCACTCATGGGTGGCGCCATCATCATCGAGGGAATCTTCAACTTGCCAGGTCTCGGCAATGAGATTTTCAAAGCGATCGGCGCACAGAACGGCCCAACGGTCGTGGGGATCTCCACGCTTCTGGTCATCGTGTTCCTCGTAGTGAACCTTGCTGTAGACCTCCTGTACGCGTTCCTGGACCCAAGGATTAGACATGCTTGATACAACGACGCCGGTAAAGAAGAGTGGGGTTGGGCGTGCATTTCGCCGCGCGCGGTTCCTCATCCCCGCAACCGTCATCGGGCTTCTTGCACTCATCTCGCTGTTTCCGGCACCCTTTGCTTCGCTCTTCGGCAATGGGGATCCACGACAGTGCGACCTCATCAACAGTGGAAAGCCGCCAGTGGAAGGCCACCCATTCGGCTTTGACATTCAGGGTTGCGACCTCTACGCCAACGTCATTTATGGCGCAAACCCGTCCATCACGATCGGCATCATCGTCACCGTCTCTGCTCTCGTGCTGGCCTGCATTCTCGGGCTGCTGTCTGGCTACTACGGTGGCTGGTTCGACAACATCCTGGGCCGGATCACCGACGTGTTTTACGGGTTCCCCTTCATGGTGGCGGCGATCGTCATCCTCACTTCCATCGGCATCCGCAATGTGGCGACAGTGTGCATAACCCTGGCGATATTTTCGTGGCCGACAATGACTCGAGTGATGCGCTCGAGCGTCATGACGGAGAAGAACATGGAGTACGTGAAGGCGGCCAAATCTCTGGGATCGTCGGATTGGCGCATTCTCTTCAAGCACATCTTGCCCAACGCAATCGCCCCCGTCATCGTGCTGAGCAGCTTGAGTATAGGCGGAATTATTGCCGGCGAAGCGGGCCTCACCTACCTTGGTGTCGGATTGCAGCCCCCCTCGATTTCGTGGGGACTGCAGCTCAACACGGCCCAGAACTACTTCAACTCCAACCCGCACTTACTTCTGTACCCGTCACTCTTTCTGAGTGCCACGGTGCTTGCTTTTGTACTTCTGGGCGACGCGGTTCGCGATGCCCTCGATCCGAAACTTCGCACATGAGCGCCGCGGGGTCCTCGTCACGACCCATTCTCGAAATTCGAAACCTCTCCATCAGCTTTCTCAGTGACGGGAGTGAGAAGACTGCCGTCAACAACGTTTCGTTGGACGTGTTCGAGGGTGAAACAGTCGCACTTGTCGGTGAGTCTGGATCAGGAAAATCGACGACGGCAGCAGCAGTCAACCAACTGTTGGCAGAAAACGGTCGAATTACGTCAGGCGAAGTCTTCTTTGAGGGCCGAAACCTTATCGGAGTGGGCGAGCGGGAGCTGGTCAAGGTTCGTGGTGCTGGTATCGGTCTCGTTCCCCAGGATCCTTCTTCGAACCTCAACCCGGTCATCCGAATCGGCGATCAGATTAGCGAAGTACTTGTCGCGCATGGCCGTGCGCGTGGTCGCCTGGCCAAGGCGCATGCGGTTGAGCTCCTTGAAATGGTGGGGATTACAGATGCCGCTCGACGGTACCGGCAGTACCCGCACGAGTTCTCGGGAGGAATGCAGCAGCGAGTTCTTATCGCGATCGGGCTTGCGTGCCGCCCCAAGCTTCTGATTGCCGATGAGCCCACCTCTGCGCTCGACGTGACAGTGCAGCGCACTGTGCTGGATCAGCTCGAGGAGCTCACGCGTCAGATGGGGACATCCGTGCTTCTCATTACGCACAACCTTGCGCTTGCCGCGGAGCGTGCTGATCGCATCTTGGTGATGAAGCAGGGCGAGATTGTGGAATCAGGCAAGACCGCAGAGATTCTGCAAAATCCTCAACACGAGTACACGCGTCAGCTTCTCGCGGCCGCACCTAGCCTCACGTCAGAGAGCACTACTCGCGAGTCACTCACCGTGCGCGATCGAGTGACCGGCGGCGTGAACGAGGAGAGCGTTGAGCTCGCTGAATCTCTCGTTACCGTGCAGAATTTGACCAAAGTCTTCCCGACGCGCGGCACTGGTTTGCGCGCAGGCCCACTCTTTACTGCTGTCGACTCGATTGGCTTCACCATTCCTCGGGGGCAAACGGTCTCGCTTGTGGGTGAATCCGGTTCAGGAAAATCTACGACGGAGAACCTGATTCTGGGTTTGGAAAAGGCCACCCACGGAACTATTGAGCTGGAGGGAGTCGATCTCGCAAAGCTGAGTAGGCGTGAGCTTTTCGGTTTTCGTCGGCGAGTGCAACCGGTGTTTCAAAACCCGTACGCGTCATTAGATCCGCGGTTCACTATTGAAAACACGATCCTGGAACCCTTTAGAGTCCACAAGATCGAGAGCCCAGCCCGCCGCCGTGAGGCAGTGCTCACGCTACTTGATCAGGTTGCCCTACCGAGCGCTGTTGCCACTCGGCTGCCGCATGAGCTCTCCGGTGGGCAACGCCAGCGTGTAGCGATTGCTCGGGCGCTGGCTCTCTCGCCAGACCTCGTCGTCTTGGACGAGGCGGTCTCGGCACTCGATGTGCTCGTACAAGCTCAGATTTTGGAGCTGCTCGCGACTCTGCAATACGAGCTTGGGCTCAGCTATCTCTTCATCAGCCATGACTTGGCGGTGGTGCGGATGATCTCGCATTCACTCCACGTCATGCAGAATGGCCGCATCGTTGAGAGTGGAACACCGGAGCAAATTTTCGGAAACCCCCAAGCGGCATACACCCGCGAACTGCTGGATGCTATTCCGGGCGCTTCGGTTGCGACTGGCTGAATCGGGCCCGGTGCGCCCGCACTTTGGCGCGATTGCCGCAGCGCTGCATGGAGCACCAGCGTCGGTTAGCGCTGCGCGAAGTGTCGAGATAGACGAGGTCGCAGTCATCTGCTGAGCACTGTCTTATTCGTGCGGTCGCCTTGTCGCTCGGGTCTTCCTCGCTCAGAATGCGGATGGCCTCCCGAGCAATGCTCGAAAGGGCGTGTTGCGCGCGCAGCCGGCTTGCACCGGCCTGGCGGGATCCACCCCCGAGCACAGGCGGCACGTCGGGCATAGCGGCGAACAGGTTGAGTACGTCGATGTCAGCCGCATCGGCAAAATGGTGTCGAAGGGAGCTGAGTGTCAGTGAGGCGATCGCTGCCCTCAGGCCTAGTGCGTCGCTGAGCTCTCGTTCGGTCAAGGCGGCGTCCACGCTGTCGAGCCGCTCGTGCAGCCACGCGCCGAGGTCGGCGGGTGCGTGGAGTTGCTCAATGTTGTCGGGCAGGGCGCCCGTGTTCGCAAAGTCGAGAGCAACCGAGCCCGAATCAAACCACCACTTTGCTTCGCCCGTTGACTCGAACCATTGGCCGGTGGTGAGGGCCATTGCCTCATTGCGCTTCATGTAACCATTCTAGATAGTTACCGGTAATAAGCGACCTAGCTTGCGACCGCGCGCCGCCGCATCGCCGGGGTGATGTCGCGAAACTGCCACGAAATCTTGTTCGCGAGATCAAATCTGCGTGAGCAGCGGCCACAGGACATTGGTCGCGTTGGTTTGCGGTACCGAAACATCTCATGCCCACGAGGGCATATTCCGATCCACGGAGCCAGAGCGTCCGCCACGGAACCGTCGTGTGTGCGCCGCCCAACGTACCCGATCTCCTGCGCAATGGCCTTCCACTTCACACCGTGACCGGACTTGGGCCCGACCATCGCGTGAGCAACTTCGTGCAACAGCACCTGGTGAATTTCGTCGTCGTCAAAGTGTGTGGCCAAGTAGCGCGACACTGTGATGCGTTTCGCGCCGTAGTCGCACAGACCGGCTCGAGTTTTGGCGGAATCGAAATCGAACGACCACTCGCTCGTGTCAAGGTGCAGCGCAATGAGGGCATCCGCCCACCGTCGCACTCGCACCAAATCAGCCACGATTCGACGATAGCCCGAGCCGCGGACCCCGTGCGTTCAACGCCCCGATGATAGCGCACTCGCAATTGGCCAATATTCTCAGCGCAGTTGGCCTGCGCGATGAAGAGAAGCTCGGGTTTCGATCGCGTCCAGCAACAAGTCGACGCTGAACAAGAACGTCGCCTCAGTCTCGGGGTAGATCGTTGGCGCGGAGGCAGCAGCACTAGGGAACTCTTGAGGGTCCAATGCAGCATAGATCCTTCGTTGCTCGTTTCGAAGCGCTTCCGTGGTGAGCCAAGGGGAGAAGGCGGCGACCAAACCATTGCCTACCGTGTGATTGTAAATTGTTTGGTGATAGAGCCCGATCTCGGCGTCCGGCACGCCGGCACGAATTAGCTCGCGAATTGTCCATTCTGTGAGGTGAAACAGTTGTGGCTCATCATCGGGTTGACCGGCCATCGCTTGCGCAAGGTCGTCGTTGTCCCGATAGATTCGCCACCAAGCCATCATGAGATCCCGCAGATTCTGTCGCCAAGATTGGTCAGGGTCAGGCTCAGGGACGCCCACAAACAACTCGTCAATGAGTGCTGTCAGCAGGACACCTTTATTGCGAAAGTGACGGTACATCGCCGTTGCATCGACGGAGAGTTCTCTGCCGAGCCGACGGAGGGTTAGCGCGCTCAGGCCGTCTTGTTGGAAGATCGTGCGGGCCGCCTCCAAAATTTTATGGCGATCAAGATGAACCCGACTACTGTCAGTCTCCAGCTCCATGCGGTCCTCCTACTCTCGTCGAAAGGGTGTTCGGTACTTTCTTCGGGAAAGTTGTGAGTGTCCTAGCCATCGCTACGTAACTGCCTTACAAGAACCGAATCTTAGTCAATCCTTCGGGCCCACGGATTGGCCAGGGTTTGTCCGCACATTACGACGGCGCAATTTCCACTCAGTTTGACTATAGTCATCACCGCTGTCAACACGTTGACAACTACGATGACGTGTGTCAAAGTACCAACTAACATTCAGCAATCCCCTCCTGCTCTGCGTACGATGTGCGCGACAGGTCGAGCTGGCAGGGTCTCAATGAGGAGAGTCATGAAAAAGTCTGTGATCGGTGTCACAACCCTTGCCCTTCTTGCTATGGGCCTAAGTGCTTGTGGCGCAAACCCGGCTGGCGGCCCCGCTCCCGGAGCCGCGGCGCCAGGGAGCGGCGATGAGATCATGCTTGGAGCAACTCTGTGCCTCACCGGCATCCAAGCTGGGCTGGACGAACCAGTCCTTCGCGGCGCTCAACTCGCCGTAGATGAAATCAACGCAAACGGAGGAGTGCTCGGCAAAAAGTTGAAGCTCGTCAACCTTGACGGGAAGAGTGACCCCGTGGTTGTCGGCAACAATGCGGAGCAACTCATTTCGCAGGGTGCGGCTGCGATCATCTCTCCAGCCGACTTCGACTTCGGTGGCCCGGCAAGCCGAGCGGCTCAAGCCGCGGGGCTCGTCGGAATCTCGCCCGGTGCATCATCACCTCTTTATGGTGCCGCCACGCTCGGTGATAAGCAGTTCACACTCTCCATGTGGAACACCACCATGGGGGCCGCTGCCGCCGAGTATGCGTTTAAGGAGCGCGGCCTGAAGAACGCCTACGTGGTCACCGACTCGTTTATCGATTACACAACCTCGTTGAGCGAGTACTTCATCGCCTCGATGGAGCACCAAGGCGGAACCATTGTTGGAAAAGATACCTACACACAGGGTGACCAGAACTTCTCCGCTCAGTTGCAGCGACTCAAGGCCACGGGTGGCGCAGCAGATGTCATCTTCGTCTCGAGCTATATGCCTGACTTGGGTCTCATCATCCGCGACATCCGTGCTGCGGGAATAACCACTCCGATCTACGGCGGGGACTCCTATGACGACGTCGAGCTTGGCAAGGTGCTGGGTAGCGAATTTGGCAATGATGTCGTCTACGCGACGCACAGCTTCTTGAGTGAAGATGCAAACCCACTCATGCCGGCATTCTTGGCGCAGTATAAGAAGGCTCATGGTGGTGACGCGCCAGACACGGCGTTCGTCGCAAATGGCTATGACACGGTCATGGTGCTCGCTAAGGCGATGGAAGCAGCTGGATCCACCGACGGAGCGGCGGTCGCCGCGCAGATGACATCCATGAAGTTCGACCTGCTTACTGGGCACTTGACCTGGTCAGCGGAGAATGGAAATGAGCCTCAAAAAGAGGCCGCCATGGTCGTCCTAGAAAAGGGTGTACCGAAA
>JBDSUT010000042.1:0-4262 GCA_039927595.1 Terrimesophilobacter sp. | reverse complement strand
GTGCTCGTAGGGTACGAGGAGCGCGGCGACAAACTGTACGAGTTGCGGCCCAAAGAGGCGGCCAGGCAGCGTCGCGACATTGGCATGGTTTTTCAACGCTTCAACTTGTTCCCCCACATGACTGCGCTCGAAAACATTGTCGAAGCGCCCATGAGAGTTAAAGGGACCAAGAAAGACGCGGCTTACGCTCGAGGACGCGAACTTTTGGCACGTGTCGGTCTTGCTGAGAAAGAGGATGCCTACCCCGTACACCTCTCTGGTGGCCAGCAGCAGCGTGTCGCCATCGCGCGCGCGCTCGCCATGGACCCCAAACTCATGCTCTTCGACGAACCGACTTCTGCGCTCGACCCTGAGCTTGTCGGCGAAGTGCTTGACGTCATGAAATCGCTCGCCGAATCTGGGATGACCATGATCGTGGTGACCCATGAGATGGGTTTCGCGCGCGAAGTCGCCGACTCTCTGGTTTTCATGGATGGCGGAGTGGTCGTCGAGTCAGGGGACCCGGTAGAAGTGCTGAGGAACCCACAGCATCGACGCACACAGGCGTTTTTGTCGAAAGTTCTGTAGCCGCGGGTTACGAGGTTGCGAGGAGTTTCGTGATGCGCTGCAGGGACGCGGGTTCGACGGCGGGCAGGTGCTGGGCGAAGAGTGAGAGACGCAGTTCTTCGAGGAGCCAGCGGGCGTGGGTGAGGTTTGGTGCGGCATCTGATCGCGCTGGCAGTTGGCCGCCGGCCGCACGGTAGCGTTCCGTGGCGGACTGCACCTCCGACATCCAGACGCGGTCGCGGCCGAGATTTTCGGCCAGCTTGCTCACACGGTGGGTGATGGCCTGAAGATAGACGGGCAGTCTGCGCAGTTGGGCTATACCCGTCCGGGAGACAAAGCCGGGGAAGACGAGTGATTCGAGTTGCTCTCGCGCGTCGGCGAGGGGTGAGAGCAAGGCCATGCTTGCGCTACCCGTGATGGCTTTCTCAGCATCCCGCGCGGCACTGAGCGTTGCGCTCACTGTACTGACGGTGGCGAAAAGTGCATCGAGGATGGTGGAGGAGAAGTCGTTGTACAGGGCTTCGAACTCAGCGCGGGAACGCACCGTGCGGTCGCCGAGTGCGGCATCCGCGCAGGCGAGCATGCAGTCGGCGAAGAGTTCAGCGCTGCTGCGGTACGGGCTTCGGGCGAGTGCTAGCTTCTCGGCAGCGGTGAGGTGCTCCTGCACGTAGCTGGTGGGGGCAGGGATCGCCAGAAGGAGAAGCCGCACCACTCCGCGGCGGTGTTCACGCTCCTGGTCTTCTGAGGTTGCCATCAAACGAATCGCCACACTTGTGCCCTCGTCGGCGAGTGCGGGGTAGGCGCGAATCGTGTTTCCTGCCGATCGAGTGTCGAGAACGGCGGGGAGTGCGTCGAAGTCCCACCGGGTGATACCGGTTCTCTCCAGCGCGTTCGGGGTGCTCACGTGTGCGCGCGCCACGGACTCTCTAGTGCGAGTTTTCAATTTGTGTTTGAGCGCGGCAAGGTCCTTGGAGGCGGCCAGCACGCGACCATTTTCGCCCATGACGGCGAAGGTCACCTTCAGGTGCCCTGGCACTCGCTCAAGTTCAAAGTCTTCTTCGGTCACCGGGGTATAGGTCTGCCGCTGTATTTGGGTGGCCAAAAATTCTCGCAGCGTCATCTCATCGGAACCTTCGAGGGGGCTTCCCTCCATGAGGCGCTTGGCCCAGTCCGCAGCCGGAACGACGTTGCGTCGAATTGCTTTCGGCAGAGCTTTGATGAGAGCAGCAACGAGTTCGTGACGAAAGCCTGGAACCTGCCAGTCGAAGCCTTCAGGGCTGATGCGGGGAAGAAGCGCAAGGGGAACCTGCACGGTAACCCCGTCATCCGCAGCGCCCGGCTCGAAGCGATAGCTCAGCGTGAGACGCTGGTCATCCTGGTGCCAGAACTTCGGGTACCCACCCTCGAGCCGGGTGCTGGCTTCTTCGATCGGCGCAGTGTCGGCAAGAAGGTCTTCTCGGCGCAGCGTCAGCAGGTCCGGGGTGATGGTGCGCGCTTTCTTCCACCAGGATTCAAACGCTCGCTGATCGGTGACCTCGGGTGGCAACACTCGGTCGTAAAAATCAAAGACCGCTTCATCGTCAAACAGGATGTCTCGCCGGCGAGTGCGCTCCTCGACCTGGGCCAACTCGCGGCGAAGTTCGCTGTTAGAGCGCACGAAGGCGGTGAGCCTCTTGTCGAGACGGTCGATGCTCCATTCGTGGCCGAGGAGAGCGCTGCGAATGAAGAGCTCTCGTGCAAGTACAGGGTCTATTCGGGCCAGTTGCACTCGTCTGCGCGCCACAATCGGCACCCAGTACAGCGTCACCCGCTCATACGTGACGGCAGAGCCCTGTTTCTTTTCCCAGTGCGGCTCGCTGTAGTTGCGTTTGACGAGATCGTCGGCGATCGACTCCGCCCACGACAGATCGATGGAGGCGTTCATGCGCGCAAAGAGGCGGCTGGTCTCGACGAGTTCGGCGCTCATCAGTTCGGCGGGCTGCTTCTTGGCGAGAGCCGAGCCGGGGAAGATCGCAAACCGCACCTGCCGAGCCCCGAGGTAGTCGCCGCGCTGTTGCTTCTTCTTGTCGCCCTTGGGCTCGTCCCGAATACCAATCTGGCTGTGCAAACCGGCGAGGAGGGAACGGTGAATGGCGTTGGCATCCGTGCTCGGGTCCCCAACGGTGAGCCCCAACTGCTTGGACATGCGTGTGAGCTGCCGGTAGACATCCCCCCACTCGCGAATGCGCAAATAATTCAGGTACTCAGCTTTGCAGCGGCGTCGGAACGCATTGCCCGACAGCTCTTTCTCGGTCTTCTTGAGGTAGTTCCAGAGGTTCAGGAGTGTGATGAAGTCGCTGCCCTTATCCGTGAATCGTGCGTGCGACTGGTCGGCTTGCGGGCGTTTCTCAAGCGGGCGCTCGCGCGGGTCTTGAATGCTGAGGGCGGCCACAATCGCCATCACTTCGCGCGTGACGCCGTGTTTGCCTGACTCGATGACCATGCGGCCGAGGCGCGGGTCGATGGGGAGCCCTGCAAGCTGGCGACCGATCTTCGTGATTGCGCGCTGGAGCTCAGGGTGACGGCCATTTCTGGCCGTCACCGAGACGCCAGCGCCGGCAGCCGTCCCGGCTGACGGTGCCTGAATCGCGCCGAGCTCCGTGAGCAGGTCGAGCCCATCTTTCACCCCGCGCGAGTCCGGGGGCTGCAGAAACGGGAACTCGGAGATCTCGCCGAGACCCAGCGAAATCATTTGCAGAATGACGGCGGCAAGATTCGTGCGCAAGATTTCGGGCTCGGTGTATTCGGCTCGTCGCTCAAAATCTGATTCTGAATAGAGGCGGATGGCGATGCCGTCGCTCGTGCGTCCGCTTCGCCCCGAACGCTGATTGGCGGAGGCTTGGGAGATCGGTTCTATCGGCAAGCGTTGAATTTTGGACCGCACGCTGTAGCGGCTGATGCGCGCGGTGCCGGCGTCGATCACGTACTTGATGCCCGGCACGGTGAGACTGGTCTCAGCCACGTTGGTTGCGAGCACGATGCGGCGAGAGATGCCAGCGGGGCGCGAACCAAAGACGCGGTGCTGGTCGGCCGCGCTCAAACGCCCATAAAGGGGAAGCACCTCGGTGCGAGGGAGGTTGCGGGAACGGATCGCATCTTCCGCATCCCGAATCTCGTTCTCGCCCGAAAGGAACACGAGCACGTCTCCCGGAGTCTCCCGCCCCAGTTCGTCGATCGCGGCGTTGATTCCGTCGAACAGGTCGATGCCGTCGGTACCCGGCGTGTTGTCTTCATCCTCGTCACCGACCGGGTCTGGACTGAGTGGTCGGTAGCGGATCTCGACCGGGAAGCTGCGTCCAGAGACCTCGACGATCGGCGCTGGCGTGCCGTCCGCGCTCGCGAAGTGCCGCGCAAAACTCTCGGGATCGATGGTTGCCGAGGTGATGATGACTTTGAGGTCAGGGCGTTTCGGCAGAAGTTGTTTGAGGTAGCCGAGCAGAAAGTCCACGGTGAGGCTGCGTTCGTGTGCCTCATCAATGATGATGACGTCGTATTTTTTGAGCATCCGATCGCGATGAATTTCGTTCAGCAGGATGCCGTCGGTCATCAGTTTGATGCGCGTGTCTTTGCCAACCTTGTCGGTGAAGCGCACCTGATAGCCGACGAGACCGCCGAGCTCCGTGCCGAGTTCTTCAGCAATGCGTTCGGCGATGGTGCGGGCGGCAAGACGCCGGGGC
>JBDSUT010000041.1:0-4014 GCA_039927595.1 Terrimesophilobacter sp. | reverse complement strand
ACTCCGGGCCCGACGGGATAGCGCCGGCGGCTTCCTCGATGCTCGCATGGAAGACGCAGCGTGTTACTCGAGACCGCGACGCTTCAACAGTGGTTCGATCACGGCATCGCGACCGCGGAAGTCACGGTATGCGTCCAGCGCGTCCATCTTTCCGCCGACGCCGAGCAGCTTGTCGCGGAACCGGTCGCCGTTGGCACGGGTCAGGCCACCGTTCGCCTTGAACCATTCAACCGCGTCGGCATCCAGCACCTCGCTCCAAATGTAGGAGTAGTAGCCGGCGTCGTAACCGCCCGCGAAGGTGTGTGCGAAGTAGGTACTCGCATAGCGCGTTGGTACGGCTGGGTTATTGAGGCCGACAGCCGCGAGTGCCTTCGCTTCAAACTCGGCAACGTCAGTAACGTTGTCATCGGCGGTAATCGAGTGCCACGCCTGGTCGAGCAAAGCCGCAGCAAGGTACTCGCTGGTCTGGAAGCCCTCGTTGAACTGCTCAGAGGCGTGCAGCTTGTCGACGAGCTCCTGCGGCAGCGGCTCACCCGTCTCGTGGTGAACAGCGTAGTTTGCGACGACCTCTGGCCACAGCATCCACATTTCGTTGACCTGGCTCGGGAACTCTACGAAGTCGCGGAAAACGCTCGTGCCAGTGAACTTGGGGAACGTGACGCGGGCGAAGAGCCCGTGCAGCGCGTGGCCAAACTCGTGGAAGAGCGTGTTGACCTCATCGAAGCTGAGCAGTGTAGGTTCGCCTGCGGCAGGCTTGGGAACATTGTGATTGTTGACCACCACGACCGGCTGGTCGAGCAACGTGTTCTGGCCGACGAGTTCGTTCATCCATGCGCCACCGCGCTTAGAGTCGCGCGTGTAAAGGTCGTACACGAACAAGCCGACGGGAGAGCCGTCTTCGTTCGAAACCTCGAACACACGGGCATCGGGATGGTAAGCGACGAGATCAGTGCGCTCGGCGAACGTGATGCCAAACACCTTGGTGGCGGCGAAGAAAACGCCATCCTGCAGCACTCGCTCTGCCTCAAAGTAGGGGCGCATAGCGGCGGTGTCGACGTCATATTTCTTTGTGCGCACCTTCTCGGTGTAGTAGTCCCAGTCCCACGACTCGATGGGGTGCCCCGCAAGCTCTTCCAGATCTTTCTGCTCCGCGCGCGCGTTTCTGGCAGCGGCGGGCGCGAGCTTGCCGAGCATGCTGGCGACGGCCTCAGGGGTCTTCGCCGTCTCATCCGCCGTCACATACCCGGCGTGCGTGTTGAAGCCCAGGAGGCGGGCACGCTCGGCCCGGAGCTTCGAGATCTGCAGCACGAGGTCTTTGTTGTCGTGTTCGTTACCGCGGTTCGCCCGCGCGCGGGAGGCCACCATGATGCGTTCGCGAACCTCGCGACGGTTGAGGCTTGCGAGGTACGGATGCCCGGTCGGCAAAATCAGGGTCACGAGGTATTTGCCGTCAAGGCCTCGTTCGCGCGCGGCCTCACCCGCTGCGGAGATCTCACCGGGGGTGAGACCGTCAAGTTCGGCCACGTCGTCGATGACAACAGCGAGATCGTTGGTGTCGGCCAACAGGTTCTTCTCAAACCGCGTGGTGAGCGTTGACAGTTTCTGGTTGTACTCCTTGAGCGCCTCTTTTTGAGTGTCATCCAGACCGGCGCCGGCGAGCGTCATCTCGGTGTAGTAGCGCTCCACAAGGTAGCGCTGCTCGTCGTTCAGCCCAAGTGTGTCGAGCTGGTCGTGAAGGGTTTTGATGCGTGCGTACAGCGCAGTGTTCAATCGGATCGCGTCTTCGTGCGCTGCCATGAGTGGTGCGATGTGCTCTTCAAGGTCGTTCGTGGCGTCATTGGAGTCTGACGATGACTTGTTGTAAAACACTCTGGCAACGCGCGTAAGCAACTGTCCACTCTTTTCGAGAGCGATCATGGTGTTGTCGAAGGTGGGCGCCTCGCTCTGGTCAGTGATGACCGAAACTTCGGCGAGTTGCTCCTCGAAGCCCTTCTCGAATGCCGGCAAATAGTGATCATCGGTGATGTCTGCAAAGGGAGGGAGCTCGAACGGCAGGGTGCTGGGAGTGAAGAAGGGGTTGGTCATACTTCAACCCTATTCGCCTTCGTTATCGCATTTGACTAATGCAAAGAATTGATTGCAAACATTCAGTTGCAAAGAATCAGTTGCAAAGAAACCTTTGCAATGATACATTTGTCCACGTGGAGAATGATGATCAGCTAACACGAGGGAAAGAGGCCCGCACCGTGGACCTTGAGGCGCTCAAGGCGCTAGCGCATCCTCTGCGAGTCACAATATTTGACACGCTTTCCACTTATGGAGTATTCACGGCGAGTGGCCTAGCCGAACGCCTGGGGGAGTCCAGCGGGGCAACCAGTTATCACCTTCGACAGCTCGAAAAGCACGGATTCGTGCGAGATGTCGAAGGAAAAGGAGTGGGGCGCGAGCGCTGGTGGGAGCGCGTTCCTGGCAGCATAAACGTTGGCCCCAATGAAGGCACATGGACATCAGCCGGACGTCAAGCGGCACGAGTTGTGATCAACCAATGGGCGCGCAACCGTCAGAGTGCACTCAACGAGTTCCTAGAGCGAGGGTTCGATGAACTGCCCACACAGTGGTTTGAGGCGAGCATGGTGAGCCTCAGCAGTGTCTTTGTGACAGCAGAAGAACTTGCGGAATTCAACACGCGATACATGGACATGGTGGGCGAGTTCGCCGACCAGCACCGCAATCAGAAGAAACCCGGATCCCGGCCCGTCCAGATCCAATTTAACTCTTTCCCCGTCATGGACGGGACAGAAACAACTTCAGACAACTCTCCAGAAGGAGGAGCTACCTCATGACAACAACAGCACCCATCACCACGGTCACCACCGCAGACTTTGCACGAACCTTGGTTCCGCGCTCGCACGGAGTCGACCGTGCAATCGAAAGAATTGGCGTCACCCTCGTGAACTGGTCGCGCGGCCGCACCTCACGCGCCACAGTGAGCGCCGAGGAGTACATCCGCTTGTCTGAGGTTGACTGCATGCGTGAACGTCGCGAGACAGATGCGCTGCACCTCACCCAGCGAATGGGTCTTTAGGACCCAAACGTCACGATGGCGGTGAGGTCCTCGGGGTCCACGCTGACCGTAGTGAACACGTCGTTGTGCGCGGGCGGCTCAAGCTCGGCTATCGGCCTTCCCTCAAGCCAGGTGAGTGTCCAACGTCGACTAGGTGACGGGGCGGTGTCGCTGCTTTCCACGTCATGGATTGCCGCAACCACCTGCTCTGAGAGTCGCGCGGGCGGTTCGTCTCCCATCGACCATCGGGTTCCCAGTTGCATCGTTTTGCCCTACTCGGTCGTCTCTGCGAGCGTAATTGACGTCACGGCGACGTTGGGTGCCTCAACAAACTCGAGCGTGGCTATGCGGCCAACGGCACGCACGTCGTCGGCTGCCTCCTGCAGAAGCGCCGGCCCGGTGAGGGTTGCCGTAATCACCTCTGTCTTCTGCGATGCTTTCGCCTCGGTCTTCGCCCGACGGATGCCGATAAGCGCTTCGCTCACAAGCCCCAGAAGCCCGGTGGGTGCAGCATCCACGGGGGGAGTCGGCCACGCGGCCGTGTGCACTGAGCCGTCGTGGGTCCACGACCACACCTCATCGGTGGCGAACGGAATCACGGGGGCAAAGAGACGCAGCAGCACGTCGACAGCAAGGTGCAGGGCGGCCGAGGCCGATGCCTGACCATCTGCTCCAAAGGCACCGTACGCGCGCTCCTTCACGACTTCGAGGTAGTCGTCGCAGAACGTCCAGAAGAACTGTTCGGCGGCTTCCAGCGCCCGCGCGTGGTCGTACTCCTCGAGCGACTTCGTCGCCAGTGCGACGACAGCACCGAGTTCGGCGAGCATGTCGATGTCCAGCGGCTCGCTGATTGAGCCACCTGCGCTGGTTGAGCCACCTGCGCTGATTGAGCCTGTCGAAATCGACGACTCCGGGAACGAGTACACGAACTTCGCGGCGTTGAGCACCTT